>NZ_JBAWHG010000055.1:0-41430 GCF_049593655.1 Chlorobium sp. | reverse complement strand
CAGGAAGGCTGCGGAATGCCGTTCCGCAGCATGAAAAGATATTCCGGCCGGAACCCTTACTCCCACTCGATGGTGGCGGGCGGTTTCGAGGAGATGTCGTAGGCTACCCGGTTGATGCCGCGCACCTCGTTGATGATGCGGTTCGAGACGCGGGCGAGGAAATCGTGGGGGAGCTGCGCCCAGTCGGCGGTCATGCCGTCGGAGGACTCCACGGCCCGCAGTGCAAGCACGTTTTCGTAGGTGCGTTTGTCGCCCATCACGCCGACCGACTGAACCGGCAGCAGCACGGAGAAGGCCTGCCAGACGTGCTGGTAGAGGCCGCTCGATTTCAGCTCTTCGAGATAGATTTCATCCGCATCGCGCAGAATGTCGAGCCGTTCCTTCGATACCGAACCGAGCACCCTTACGGCGAGGCCGGGGCCGGGGAAGGGGTGGCGCATGAGGATGTCCTCGGCAATGCCGAGCTCGCGTCCGACCGCCCGCACCTCGTCCTTGAAGAGTTCGCGGAGCGGTTCGATGAGCTTCAGCTTCATGCGCTTGGGCAGGCCGCCCACGTTATGGTGCGACTTGATGGTTTCCGACGGACCTTTCACGCTGACGCTTTCGATCACGTCGGGGTAGAGGGTGCCCTGCACCAGGAATTTTTCTTTGTGCAGCTGCTCTTCGAACACCTGAATGAAGGTTCTGCCGATGATCTTGCGTTTCTTTTCCGGCGAAGCCACGTTTTTCAGCCGTTTGAGAAAGAGCTCCGAAGCGTCGGCCAGCGTGAGCCTCAGGCCGAGATGCTTGAGAAACTGCATCACCTTGTCGGCCTCGTTTTTGCGCAGGAGGCCGTTATCGACAAACACGCAGTGCAGGTTTTTTCCGATGGCCCGGCTTACCAGAACGGCGGCGACGGAGGAGTCGACGCCTCCGCTGATGCCGCAGATGACGGTTTCCTCTCCGGCCGTCCGGCGGATCTCCTCGATCTGGTGATCGATGAAGTGTTTCGGCGACCAGTCGGGGGTGATGCCTGCGATGTCGATAAGGAAGTTGGAGAGCAGCTGTTTTCCGTACAGGGTATGCTGCACCTCCGGGTGGAACTGCAGGCCGTACACCTTAAGCGCGGCCATGCTTCCGCAGCTTTCGAGCGCACACATCTCCGAATTCGCGCTGCTTGCCGTGATGCGGAACCCTTCGGGAAGATTGACCACCTTGTCGCCGTGGCTCATCCAGACATCCGAGTCCGGAATGTTGCGGAAAAGCATGCTTTCCGTCTCGTCGTCCCGGCTGACCAGCATTTTCGCCCGCCCGAACTCCTGTTTGGCCGAAGAGGCCACCTCTCCGCCGAAGTGTTTGGCGATGGCCTGCAGGCCGTAACAGATGCCGAGAATCGGCAACCCGAGCGAAAAGATCCCTTCGTGGGGAAGAATGGCCGATTCCCCGTACACACTTGTCGGACCGCCCGAAAGGATGATCGCTTTCGGACTGTGCTCCCTGATCGTGTCCGGCGTGGTGTTGTAGGGCAGGATTTCCGAGTAGATACCCAGCTCCCGGATGCGCCGGGCGATCAGCTGGGTATACTGGGAACCGAAGTCGAGTACGAGTACGGATTGCATGGTGAATTGGTATTGATTGATGCCTCAGAACCCGCCCTCCCCGGCGGGTTCTTCGACGGGAGCGCCCTGGGGTTCCGTCGACTCGCCGCCTTCCGAAGGCGTGCCGGTTTCTTCCCCGTCGTTCCGTGCCGGCTGTACCGGACGGGATTTGTAATAGTTGAAGCCTCTCGGGGTGTAGTATTCGATATACACATCACTGCCCATCAGATCGGATGGCGTGTTGGTGTTGCCCGAAATCGGTACGGCAATCACGTTTTCAGGAATGTGGAAATACCGGTTTTCAAGCTTCAGCGACGGATCGCTGTACGCCCGTTTCATGAAGAGCGCCCATATCGGAAGCGCTGCTCTTGCGCCCTGACCGTACTCCATCGAGGTGAATTTGACGCGCTCATCGTCGAAACCGGTCCAGACGACGGCGGCAAGCTGCGGAGTGAATCCGGCGAACCATGCGTCCCGCATGCTCTGGGTTGTACCGGTTTTTCCCGCGGCTTCGTTGTCGAAACCGTAACGGGCCCTGACGGCAATACCGGTGCCTTTGTTGATCACGTCCTTGAGCATCGAAACCATCACGAAGTTCGAGGTCGAGTCGATGGCGAAACGGCTGTTGGGGCGGTATTCCGAAATAATCCGGTTATGCTTGTCTTCGACCTTCAGGATCGATACCGGCTCGTTCCAGATGCCGTTATTGGCAAAGGTGGAGAAAGCGCCGGCAAGTTCGAGCGGCGTGACTTCTGCAGTGCCGAGCACGATGGAGAGGTTCGAAGGCATGGGAGAGGAGATGCCCATTCTTCTTGCATAACTGATGATTTCCGGGATTTTCAGATGTTCGTAGGCCAGCCGTACCGTGACCTGGTTCAATGAGCGGCTCAGTGCTGAACGGAGGGTGGTGAGCCCGCCCGAGGATCCGTCGGAGTTTCTTGGCGACCAGATTCCGCTGCCGCTTTTCAGCGCAATCGGCTGGTTCAGCACCCTGAAATTCGCAGGAATACCCTTGTCGATGGCTGCGGTGTAGACAAAGGGCTTGAACGTGGAGCCGGGCTGCCGTTTGGCCTGCCAGACATGGTCGAACTGGTAGCGGTAATCGTCAGGGGAGAAGTTGTTGCCTCCGACCCACGCCTTGACGTGTCCGTTTTTCGGATCGATGACGACAAAGGCTACCTGTATTCTGGTTTTTTCGTGGAGCAGGTTTCTCAGCCACACCCGGTCCGCTTTAAGCCTTGCCATGGCGCTCTGTTCACTTACGCCCTCTTCACGGAGTTCCCTGAAGCGCGGACTCTCCCTGATGATCTGGTTTTTCAGCGGTTCCGGCCAGCGCCACGAACGGTCGAATGAGGACTGGAGCGACGAGAGATGCTCCTTGACGGCCTGCTCGGCATAGATCTGCATGCGGCTGTCGAGTGTTGTCTGAATGGTGAGCCCGTCACGGTAAACGTTGATATCTCCGAGCATCGAGGCCGGTTTGATGGTCTGGCGGATATACTCGGTGAAATAGGGGGCGAGCCCGTGATGGTTTACCGGGGTGAATTTCAAGACCAGACGGCTTCTTTTCGCCGCGGCAGCCTGTGCCGGGGTAATGAATTTTTCCTTTTCCATCAGCGACAGAATGAGATTTCTTCTGCCTATCGAGCTTGACGGATTCTTGACAGGATTGTAGCCGGTAGGGTTCTTCAGGGTTGCAATGAGCGTCGCACTCTCCGGCAGCGTCAGCTGGCTTGCCGGCTTGCCGAAATAGGTTCTCGATGCAGCCTCGATGCCGTAGGCTCCCGAACCGAAATAGACGGTATTGAGGTAGAGGGCGAGAATTTCATCCTTGGTATAGGTTTTTTCGAGTTCTATGGCCGTAATGAACTCCCTGGCTTTTCGGCTGATGGTCCGTTCCTGGGTCAGAAAGAGGTTTTTTGCGAGCTGCTGGGTAATCGTGCTCGCGCCGTGCCATCTTTTGCGTCCCTTGATCAGATTTTCACCCATAACCAGGGCGAGCCTTCTGAGATCGACGCCCCAGTGACTGTAGAACGAGACGTCCTCGGTGGCTATCAGGGCGTGCTGTGCCGATTTCGGGATGGATTTCAGGGGTATGAAGGTGCGGTTCTTCAGAAAGAACTTGTGCAGCAGCACGCCGTCTTCTGAATAGACCAGGGAAGCGAGTTCCGGGTTGGGATTTTCAAGTTCCTCGAGGCTCGGCAGTCCCATGAACGGGTTGAGCGCGAAGGCGGAAGCCGCAGAAAGTGAAATGAGCAGGAACGCGATAAAGGCGGAACAGAGGTTTTTTGCAAATGGTTTCTTCACAGTGTCGTTCGGTCTTTGGTTTTTCACGGGTAAACACATCGTCACGTAATGGTAGTCAGGGAATCATATACTGTTCACAGGGTTCAATCTCCCCGGGAGTCTTTTTATAAAATTGTCCGGCAAATTCAAAATGTTTTTTCAGTACGCCGCCGTACGCCGCCGTATCTTCAAGCATGGGCAGATGCCCCAGGCTCATGAACCGGGCAAGCGATGTCGGAGCCTCCGACTGCACCCTGCGTCTTTCGAAAAGGGTTATGGTGCCTTCCGGCGGAATGGTGTGGTCTTCCATTCCTACGCAGCACAGTACCGGAGAGGCTATGGCGATGACATGGCTGGTGTATGCCCTGAGAGCCTCTGGATCGATCGAGAATTTACCGACGGCGTTGGTTGCATCCCGGTCGGACATGGTGAAATCCTCGATGATGATATCGCTGTACTGCCTGCCGATCTCTTTTGCCGCAGCCCTCTTAATGAAAAGGCTTCTGAGCGGTTCCGCCTGGAAGATGTTTCTGAACTGCATGGACACGTCAATCAGTCCGCCGAGAAAAAAAAGGCCGAGCGAGGTGAAGGCGGTCTCCTCGAAAATGCCGCATGCGGTTATGGTTGCCGAGAGCAGGGCCTCCCTGTAACGCATGCAGAGCTCCGTGGCTACCATGCCGCCCATGGAGTGCCCGACAATGTGCAGGTTTCTTGACGTGTGCAATCCGAGATGCTCGATCAGTTCCGCAGCCTCGTCGGCGAACCCTTCGATGGTGAAGGACGGTTTGTGCCCCTTGATGAGCGTCCTTCCTGTTCCGCTCTGATCGTAGGTGATGCAGCGGAAATCACCGCTCAGCATATCCGTCAGCGGTTTCCAGTAGCGTGATGATATCGCCCATCCGTTTACGAACAGAACGGCAGGCTTGTCCTTCAGTGCCGGATCATGATCGGCACTGTCCTCATAAAAAAGCCTGCAGCGCGAAGAAGCCAGATAGCTCATGGTTAGCAAACCTTTGCCGGTGGAGTAAAAACGACAATATAATAATTAATTATGGCTTTATAATTCAGTCACTGCCCGCATCCGGCAGCGTTTCAGGCTGCCGGATTGCCGCTATCGTTTTGCGGGGAATGCCGCCAATCGCTACATTACGCATGCGCTCAGGAGCTCCCGATCTGTAAACGACAACGCATGGAAACATCTTTTACCGGCTTTCTTTATGCCGTAGCCGATTTTATCATCCATATCGACAAACACCTTCAGGTGCTTGCTTCGGAATACGGTTTGTGGCTTTACGGCATTCTGTTCGTGATTATCTTCTGCGAGACCGGTCTGGTCGTGACCCCTTTTCTTCCGGGAGATTCCCTGCTCTTTGCCGCCGGCTCGCTTGCCTCGGTATCCGGTTCGCAGCTCGACGCGCATCTGCTCTTTGTTGTCTTTTTCGTCGCTGCCGTGCTTGGCGACAGCGTGAACTATGCGGTCGGCCACAAGCTCGGCCCGAAAGTTTTCGATTTCAGGAAGTCGCGCTTTTTCAATCCCGACCATCTGGCAAAAACGCACGCCTTTTTCGAGAAGTACGGCGGCAAAACCATCATCATCGCGCGCTTCATCCCCATTATCAGAACCTTTGCCCCCTTTGTCGCCGGAATCGGAGCGATGGCCTATCCGAGATTCATTCTTTTCAATATTCTGGGGGCGCTTCTTTGGGTAGGGCTTTTCAGTTACAGCGGATATTTTTTCGGCCAGCTTCCATTCGTTCAGGAAAATTTCAAATTTCTGATTCTCGCAATCATCGTTTTTTCCCTGCTTCCCCCGGTTATCGAGTACCTCAAACACCGCTACGGAGCCTCGGGCCGGTAGGCCTGCAGGCTTTCTGTCCGTGTCGGCAGAGGCTTTTCCACAGGTTGTTGATGCAATGTTGATAACTTGTTTATGCCCGGGACCCGGAAGATGAGTTCAGGAGGGAAGCGGTGCTGTTTAACGGGGTGTATGTCTATTAAGTTGTTGATATGAAATGGTTTATATCAATAACTCCATGAAGGGGGCAGGCTCTCCTGAATTTTGCGGAAAAGCAGGTTATCCACAGCAAAACTGTTGATAACCTGTCCGGCAGGCCGACAGGGAGGGTAAAAACCCCGGGGTGGGGTGTCGGGGGATAACCGCCGGATTGTGTCTCCGGCAGCCTTTCTCGTCGAATCCTGAAAAATCCGTAAAAAAGTATTACATTAATTACCTGAATTTGTTATTATTGCTTCCCTTGATGGTCAAAATCGGCGTATAGCGCAGCCTGGTAGCGCACTTCCTTGGGGTGGAAGGGGTCGTGGGTTCAAATCCCGCTACGCCGACTCTTCTGTTTTTCCCCTGAAAAAATTTCATGTACAGCATTTGTGGTCCGTATCCCGGTCCAGCTGATCGCTTTCGGCAGCAGCCGTCTTTTTTCCCTTTCGCAACGATAACGCCTGTTGCTCTTTTTTTTAAAAAAAGAGGGGCGGTCAGCCCCTCTTTCGTAAAGATTGCGAGGCATTTCACGAAGGAAGGCCACCTGCCAGAATAAGGGCCAGCAGCTTCTGGAAAAAGGCAATGATCAATTGCAGTAGCAGGGCTGTCATGGCGTGCTCCTTTTTGGTTCGTTATAATTGTTTGGTCTGATGGGGGCAGAGTAACAAAATCTGCTTTTCAAAGTTATTCAAACTATTGCTGAATACCAACAGTGATTTTATGGTAAGCGCTTGCGGTTCTGCGGATAACCCGGCGGCGTTCCGGTTGTCATGACTGAAGAAAACGGTTTCTGATGCGCCCATGTATAACGATCGTCATATCATTGTAATCGGTGCGGGCATCGGCGGCCTGGCTGCCGGCGCACTGCTTGCCGCAGAGGGAGCCTTTGTGACCGTGCTCGAGGCTCAGGCCTTTCCGGGGGGATGCGCCGCGACATTCAGGAGAAACGGCTGCCTGTTCGATGCAGGAGCAACCGTTGGCTGCGGGTTTCATCCTGGCGGTCCCATGGACGAACTGGGCAGGGATCTCGGCATCGACTGGCCCGTCGAGGCGGAGCGGGTGGCATGGCAGTACCGGCATGGGGAGATGCGGCTCGATCTTGGCCGTTCGAGAGCGGAGATTTTCGAGCGGTTTCCCCATTCCCTGCCGTTCTGGAAAGAGCAGGCGCGACTTGCCCGTCTGCTCTGGCGCCTGGCTTCCGGCGGTCTGTCCTGGCCGCCCGGTAATCCGGGTGATCTCGCCGGACTTCTGCGCAAGGGGATGTATGGCCTGCCCGATTCTGCCCGTCTCGTTCAGTTCGCGCCGAAAACAGCCCTTGCATGGCTCGCAGCCCACCAGCTCGATGGCGACAGGGAGTTCGTGCGTTTCATCGATGCGCAGCTCCTGATTTCGACGCAGACAACCTCGCCTTATGCCAACGCACTCACTGCCGCCATAGCGCTGGACCTTCCGGCTTCCGGGGCGTGGCACGTGAAGGGGGGGATGGGGCGGGTAGCGGAACTGCTTGCAAAGAGCATTGAAGAGCATGGCGGGGCGGTGCTCTACGGGAAAAGGGCCGTCAGGATCGATTCGGTTCGAAAAGAGGTGATGGGCGTGGAGACCGCTGACGGAAGCGCCTATGCCGCCGATATGGTGCTTGCCAACCTTACGCCCGGTGCTTTTGCGGAGCTGGTTGGAACCCACTCTGCGGTTCGCCTGCCAAACAGGGGGACTTCTCCGGAGTGGAGCGCCTTTACGCTCTATCCCGTAATGGATACCTCCTCGTTCGCTCCTCCCGAATGCCGTCATCTGCAGATCGCAGCCTCGGGCGGGGAACTCGGTGAAGGTAACAGCATCTTTGTTTCGTTTTCCCGTCCGGGAGAGTCCGGCATTGCGCCTGAAGGTCTTTGTGCGGTCACGGTATCGACGCATACCCGTCCGGAGCCCTGGTTTGCAGCCTTCAGCCGAGGCGGCCAGGAGTATCTGAAGCTGAAGAACGCGTACACCGAAAGAGTGCTCGATCTCATGGCTTCCCAGCTTCCGGGCGCTCGCGAGGCAATCCGGTCGCTTGAGGCCGCAACGCCTCTCACCTGGCAGCGGTATACCGGAAGAGCGGGGGGTTATGTCGGCGGATACCCGCAAACTTCGCTTTTCGATGTCCGGGGCCCCTCCACAGGGTTCGATAACCTGTTCCTTGTAGGCGACTCCATCTTTCCCGGCCAGTCGCTTCCCGGAGTGGCAACCGGAGCACGGCGCACTGTCGAGCTGGTCAGGAGGGTGAAGCGTGTGGGCGGCGGGCAGTGAGCGGGAAGATGGGCGGGGTCGAGGAAAACCCGGATTCTTGACTATATTTTTCAGATGGAGACGCTCGACAAATTACAGATACTTTCCGGAGCTGCACGTTACGACGCTTCGTGCTCGTCCAGCGGCAGCCGGCGAGAGGGTCCGTCATGCGGAACCGGCAACACCTCCCAGGGCGGCATCTGCCACTCCTGGTCGGATGACGGCCGCTGCATTTCGCTCCTGAAGATTCTGCTCTCCAACGACTGCATCTACGACTGCGCCTACTGCGTGAACCGCGCCACCAACCCTGTTCCGAGGGCCTCCTTCAGCGCCCGCGAAGTGGTGGAGCTGACCATGGAGTTCTACAGGCGGAACTATATCGAAGGGCTCTTTCTCAGTTCGGCGGTCATGCAGAGTCCCGATCATACGATGGAGCGGATGGTCGGCGTGGCTGAGCTGCTTCGAACCGAAGAGCGGTTCGGAGGGTATATTCATCTGAAAATCATTCCCGGAAGCAGCAGCGCGCTTGTGCAGAAGGCTGGACTCTATGCCGACCGCATCAGCGTGAACATCGAGCTCCCCTCGCAGGAGTCGCTCAAACGGCTTGCTCCGCAGAAGCATAAACAGGCCATTCTCGAACCGATGTCCCTTATCGGCCGCCAGATACAGGAGAGTATGCTCGAGCGAAAGGCCAGCCGCCATGCGCCGCGCTTCGCCCCGGCGGGGCAGAGCACCCAGATGATCGTCGGTGCAAGTCCCGAAAGCGATCTCCAGATTCTCAGGCTCTCCGAGGGGCTCTACCGGAAAATGCATCTCAAACGGGTCTACTATTCGGCCTTCGTTCCGGTCAATGACGATAACCGCCTGCCGGTTCTCGCATCTCCGCCGCTGCTTCGTGAGCACCGCCTTTACCAGGCCGACTGGCTGCTGCGTTTTTACGGATTTTCGGCCGCCGAGATTCTCTCGGACGACGCCCCAAACCTCGACGAAACGTTCGATCCCAAAACCTCATGGGCGCTCCGTCACCCGGAATTCTTTCCGGTCGAGATCAACCGAGCCGACTACGGCACGCTGCTTCGTGTTCCTGGCATCGGGGTCACCTCGGCGCGCCGCATTGTCGCCGCCCGCCGTTTTTCGGTCATCACGCCCGAGGGACTGAAAAAGATCGGGGTGGTCATGAAACGGGCGAAATATTTTATCACCTGCTCCGGCAGGCCTTTTGAAAAGACAGACCGGCAGCCGGCTCTTCTGAAAAGCCGCCTTATGCTTGCCGGCAGCTCCGCTGCGGAACCTCCCGGGCAGCTTGTGCTGCCCGGTCTTTTTGCCTGATGCCATGAACCGCTACCTGTATGACGGAACCCCGGAAGGCATGCTCTCCGCGGCCGCCCGGATTTTCTCCGAGGAGCGCGATCCGGAGACGGCATCTCTGGATGAACGCAAGGATACGCTCTTCGAAGAGGGTGTCTTCATCGGTACCGATCCGGTATCGGCCGAAGCGTTTTTCAGGAGGCTCCGCCTTGCAGCCCCCGACGCCGCATACACCTTCTACTGCTTTACCCTTGCCGAAAAGGAGGGGATGGAGACCTCTCTTCTTCACTATCTTTCCCAGGCGCTTCGCCACGGCGACAGGGTCAACGGGAACCTTGCCCATCCCGCGGTACGGGAAATCGTTACCGTTTCACGAAAAGCCCAGCGCGAACTGCACCGCATGAAAGGGCTGGTACGTTTCGAGAAGCTTCGTGACGGGGCATATCTGGCGCGGATGGAGCCCGATCACAACATCCTGCAGCCGCTCGCCGGGCATTTCAGCCGGCGGCTCAGGGCACAGGACTGGTTCATCTACGACGTCCGGCGACGCTTTGCGGCCCGCTGGCACCAGGGCAGGCTGCAGTTCGGCTCTATCGAACAGTTCGTCGCTCCGGCGCTTTCGGACGAAGAAAAAGAGGTGCAGGCGCTCTGGCAGACATTCTTTCGTACCATCGCCATTCCCGACCGGAAAAATCTCCGTCTGCAGAAGTCGAACATGCCCATGAAGTACTGGAAGTACCTGACCGAGAAGCAGGGGGAGTGAGAATGGTCGCAATCCGGGAGTCGTGCACGATTTCAGGCTGACCGGCAACGGGAGCCGGGCGTTGTCCGTCGGCTCCGCGCAGGACAGAGCGGAGACCGCTTACAGCGGAAACTCCAGGCGCATGCCGGCGTAGCCCGGTTCGACGGGGCAGTGCAGATTCCGGCGGAAGTATGTTGCCGCAGCCTCGCCGGTGCAGTGGCAGGGGATGACGCGCCCGATGTCGAAGGTGTTGAGCTCATCGACCGTCAGCCGGAGGCGTTCGGGTGAAGCCGCCGAGAGGTGAAAGCCTCCGATGAGTGCGGCGATGCGTCCGCTTCCGGTCAGTTCGGTAACGTACCTGAGGGTGTTGACGATGCCGGCATGGCAGCATCCGGTCACAAGCACCAGTCCGTCACGGGTTTCAAGCCAGATCGAGAGATCGTCGTCGACAGGGTCGGGCCTGGTGCCCTCCGGGTCGAGATAAAACGGCCCCCCTGTATCTTCGTAGGAGGTTCTTCGGGGAACCGGTCCGGTAACCGCCGCACTGTATGAGAGCACGGAAGGCTGTTCGATGAGGTTCAGCTGCTGTTCCGGCAGCGAGTTGAGCGCAGTCAGGGCGGGCTCGGGCATATGCACCGGTTTGGGTATGCCGTCGCGGATGCTGTAGCGCTGCTGAAAAGCCGCACGATGCAGGAAAACGGATGCATCAGGCGCAAGTTCGAGCAGTTCGGCTATGCACCCCGTATGGTCGTAGTGCCCGTGGCTGAGTACGAGCTGTTTTGTCCTCGACAGATCCACGCCGAGTGCCGCGGCGTTCGAAAGAAGCGCGTTTTCCCTTCCGGTATCGAAAAGAATGGTGCTCTCCAGGGTTTCCATCAGCAGTGAAAAACCGTGTTCGGCGCTGCAGCCAGAGGCTGCATTGTTGTCCGAAAGGATGGTCAGCGACAGCGTGTTTCCGGCCATGGAATGAAATGGTTGGCTTTGTTGGAGAGAGGATAAAAAAGCCCGTCCTTGCAGACGGGCTTGTCCAGAGTCATGCTGATGCAGGGGTTCAGAGGCCTACTCTGAGGCCGAGCATCACGTTGTGGCTGTCGATGCTGAATTTTACATCGTCGAACTCGGCATCATCGGCGATCATGTAACGGTACTTCGCGTCGAGCGTCACCATCGGGGCGATGCTGAACCCGGCGCCGACGCCGATCTGGCCGGCAAGCACGGTGCTGCTGTCGTCGGAGAATCCAACGCCTTCATATCTGACGTCGGCAAGTCCGATGCCGGCGGTAAGGTAGGGAGTGATCGGGCTGGCGGGAACACCGAGGTCAATGTAGCCGTTGGCCATGTAGGTGGTTATCGACATATCGAGATCATCTGCGTCCTCTATGCCGTTCTGCTGATAGCCGATTTCACCTTCGAATCTCATTTTTCCGGTGTCCAGACCCACCGCTCCGGTGAGGGCATAACCGGTGTCGTAGGACTGGTAATAGGATACTCCACCATCCTCAACATCGGAATCTCCTCGAAAGACAAGGCCAACAGACCCGCTGATATAGGGCGTGGCGGCTTCGGCCATTGCTGCTGAACCCATAAGGATCATTGCGCCGGCGATTGCTGTTCTCATCATCTTCATCATGTTTTCCTCCATTGTTATCGTTGCATAATATAAGGGCCTAGACCCAACAGCAATGTAAGCACACCTGATGAGTCTGCAAATTTTTTTTTGCCGGGACGCAAGCATGTGCTGGATGTTGCCGGTTTCGCGGGGAATTGGTTATTATGGTATCGTTTACCTTCAACCGGAGCAACGCTCAACGACAGGAATCCATATCATGCACAAGGAAACAATCACCATTCTCGGTTGCGGCTGGCTCGGGCTGCCGCTTGCCAAAACCCTCATTGCCGAAGGACATGCCGTCAAGGGCTCCACGACGAGGGAGGATAAACTCGACCTGCTTCGCGATGCAGGCGTCGAACCCTTTCTGGTGAAGCTCGATCCTGAAATGGAGGGCGAGGATCTTGCCGATTTTCTGCAGAGCGATATTCTGGTGGTGAACATTCCACCTCCGCGCCGCGACGATGTAGCGGAGTTTCACATCCAGCAGATTTCGTCGCTTATCGACGCACTCCGGCAGTCACCGGTACGTTCGGTGCTGTTTGTGAGTTCCACTTCGGTCTATCCGATGCTCAACCGTGAGGTGAGCGAAGATGATGCCGTCGATCCCGAGTCTCCGGTCGGGCAGGCGCTGCTGCATGTCGAGGAGATGCTCCTGCAGGAACCCGGATTCCAGACCACCGTTCTGCGTTTCGGAGGTCTTGTCGGCTATGACCGCACTCCTGAAAAATATTTAGGTCGGATGACGGAAATCGCTTTTCCCGATCAGCCGATGAACCTGATTCACCGGGATGATTGCGTGCAGATCATGGCGGAAATCATTCATCTGCAGCAATGGGGTGAGGTGTTCAACGCCTGCAGCCCACTGCATCCCCGAAAGCTCGACTATTACAGCAGTGCTGCCGAAACATCCGGCATTCCTCTTCCGCCGCAGGCATCGGCAGACGGACCTTCGCCTTTCAAGCTGGTCAGCAGCCGGAAACTGGTCGGAGCGCTCAATTACACGTTTCTGCACACCGGTGCGTAAAGCGGAGGGCTGACTGAGGTCACAGGCATTATGGCAGCAAAGCAGACAGCATTTCTTCTCGCAGCGCCTTCAAGCGGTTCCGGCAAAACAACCATCACCCTCGCCCTTTTGAGGATTCTTTCCCGGAGGGGCTTCAGGGTTCAGCCGTTCAAGTGCGGGCCCGATTACCTCGATACCCGCCTGCATACGCTCGCGGCATCCTTCGGAGGTCGTGCGGCCGACGGCATCAATCTCGATACCTTCATGTCTTCGGAGGCTCATGTTCACGATCTGTTTCAGCGCTACAGCCGCAATGCGGACGTCTCGGTCGTCGAGGGCGTGATGGGACTTTTCGACGGAGCGGAAAAGGCACGGGGAAGCAGCGCCGAAATAGCCAGACTGCTCGATATTGCGGTCATCATGGTGGTCAATGCAAAGAGCATGGCTTATTCTGCAGCTCCGCTGCTTCACGGTTTCCGTACCTTCGACCCCCGCCTGCGGCTTGCCGGTGTCATTTTCAATCAGGTGAACACCCCTTCGCACTACCGTTTTCTGGAGGCCGCGGCTCTGGACGCCGGGGTGGAACCGCTTGGCTATGTGCCGCGGAACGAGGATGTCGTCATCAGCGAGCGGCATCTCGGGCTCAACACATCTGCGGGTTACGACCGGGAAGCGGTTATCGAGGCGATGGCCGCCCATGTCGAAAAAACCGTTGCCGTCGACCGGCT
Source organism: Chlorobium sp. (assembly GCF_049593655.1). Taxonomy (NCBI): domain Bacteria; kingdom Pseudomonadati; phylum Chlorobiota; class Chlorobiia; order Chlorobiales; family Chlorobiaceae; genus Chlorobium; species Chlorobium sp. The sequence goes on along the minus strand of NZ_JBAWHG010000055.1, from coordinate 27,916 downwards.
TCTGGCGCTTGCCGAAAAAGAGATTCCGCAGATTGTCACAGGCCGTGCCTGCCGTGGCAATCGCTCGCGCGAAACCCGTCGCCGGGTCATTGCCGTTGCCCGTGACGAGGCGTTCAGCTTTCTCTATGCGGAGAACCTCTCCGTTCTGCAGGATCACGGAGATATTGTCTATTTCAGTCCGATGGAGGATCGCTCTCTTCCGCAAGCCGATCTGCTCTATCTTGCCGGGGGCTACCCGGAGCTCTATGCCGGCAGACTTGCCGCCAACCGGGACATGCGCAAGGCGATTGCCGCCTACTGCGCCGCAGGCAGGGCGGCTTATGCCGAGTGCGGGGGCATGATGTATCTCGGAGAGTCGCTCATGACGGCTGACGGCACGCCGCATCCGATGTGCGGCGTGCTGGACCTCGACACCACCATGCAGGGAGCCCGTCTGACCCTTGGCTACCGCAAGGTGCGACTTGAGGGCCTTTATCCTGATGAGCTGCGGGGACATGAATTTCACTACTCCCGGATCGGGCGGCAGGGAGAACTCCGGAACATCGCCTCCGTCTCCGATGCACGCGATGAGCGATGTTCAACGGGGGTTTTTCGGGCCGGGAACACCGTTGCATCCTATATACACCTTTACTGGGGAGAGACGCGGGGCTTTCCGGAATTTCTCATGGAGCGGCGTTAGTCGGGGAGAAGAGCATGGAGGGGTACATCATTACCGGAGGGCCGGGAAGCGGCAAGAGCACCCTGCTCGACGCGCTGTGCCGCGCAGGGTACCGATGCTACGGCGAGGTGTCGCGGGAGCTTATCCGTGAGCAGAGTCAACTGCCGGATGGCGTGCTGCCGTGGAAAAATATGCCCGCCTTCGCTCGCCTGGCTTTCCATGCGATGGCAAGCCAGCATGAGCATGCCCTCCGGAGCGGCGGCATCTGCTTTTTCGATCGCGGACTTCCCGATATTTTCGGCTACCTCGAAGCCGGAGGCTATCCGGTGCCGCAGGAGTATCTTGACGTTCATGCCGCCTGCCGCTACCAGAGAAGGGTTTTTGTCCTGCCTCCCTGGCAGGAAATCTTCGTGAACGACAGCGAGCGCCCCCAGAGCTATCCGGAGTCCGTGGAACTCTACCGGTCGCTCTGCCGCGCTTATGAGCGGCTGGGCTACGAGTTGTGCGATGTGCCGAAAAGTACGGTTTCACAACGGGTCGCCTTGCTTCGCTCCGTTACAGGATAAACTCCAGATCGCACCCTTCCTTTTCGCTTTCACGGACGAACGAGAGAAGCTTTTCGAGGAATTCGAGCGTTTTCTGCGGATCTATCCTGCGCAGGTAGGCGACGGCAACCGGCTGATCCTGCCATCCGAGCACTATGGTTTCGCTCTTTTGCCGGTCGATTTTTCCTGCGGCATCCGACAGGATGGCCGCAAGCCTTGCAAGGTTGCTCCTGTGCAGGAACGCCTCATCCCAGCTGTCAAGGCCGTTTGCTGATTCAGAGAGAAAGGTCAGGGCATTGCACGCTTCGATGACTCGGTAGTGAAAGAGTGCCGCATAGTCGTGGGCATCGATCTCCAGAGCGGCATAGACGCGGTAGTCGGTGTCCTCCAGCCGGATTCTGTTGATGGCGCCGGACCGGCAGATCGACAGTTCGCGGTGTTCCGGGTTCAGGTCGTCGATAAGGATATGGTGAACGTTCATTGCTGTGCTCTTTACGTCAGAAACCTTTAATGGCGGGATGCTGTTTTGCTTTTACGGTCATTGGTTTTAAGGCCTGATATTTATATAATTAATTAAGGTTTATTGATGGTCATCCATATTTGATTGTTACACGACCCGAATGCCGGGTCGGCCGTTGCCCGGAAAGCCGGTGTGCCTGGTGCATATTCCGGTTTTCCAGCTCCGACCGCCGTGCAGTCGAGCTGTTTCGGACAGTAAAATAAAGATGCCCTGACCTGTATCGGGGAGCCGTTAGCGCAGAGTGACTTTCAACAGGGTTGTAAAACAATCTTATCATCATAGAAAAAGAAATGGAAGGAAATTTTTCGAATAGAGTACAGGACGTTATCCGGCTGAGCCGTGAAGAGGCGCTGAGGCTGGGTCACGATTATATCGGCACCGAGCATCTTCTGCTTGGTCTCATCCGGGAGGGGGAGGGCATTGCCGCCCGGATTCTGAAAAACCTTAAAATCGACCTGTTCAGCCTGAAGCAGAAAATAGAGGAGAGTACGCATCCCAAGGTGCCGGCAACGCAGATGGGCAATGTGCCGCTTACCAAACAGGCAGAAAAGGTGCTGAAGATAACCTATCTGGAAGCTAAAATCTGCAAGTCGAACGTCATCGGGACCGAGCATCTCCTGCTGTCGATTCTCAAGGGCGACGACAATATCGCAGCCCAGATTCTCGAGCAGTTCGGAGTGACCTACGATATGGTGAGGGACGAACTGATCAGCATCACCACGGGAAAAAGCGACTCCGACGAACCGCCGCTTGAGGGCTCCTTTTCTACCGGTTCGGCCGAGCGGTCGCCGAAAAAAGGCGATCCCAAGCGAGGGGAGCGCACCAAAACGCCGGTACTCGACAATTTCGGGCGCGATATTACCAGGCTTGCCCTTGAGGACAAGCTCGATCCGATTATCGGGCGAGAAAAAGAGATCGAACGGGTCGCACAGGTGCTCAGCCGCCGCAAAAAGAACAATCCCGTGCTGATCGGCGAGCCGGGCGTGGGAAAGACCGCGATTGCCGAAGGTCTGGCGCTCAAGATCGTGCAGCGCAAGGTTTCGCGCGTGCTGTACGACAAGCGGGTCGTGGCGCTCGATCTCGCGGCGCTTGTGGCCGGCACCAAATACCGGGGCCAGTTCGAAGAGCGCATGAAAGCGCTCATGAACGAGCTCGAGCGTTCCCGTGATGTCATTCTCTTCATCGACGAGCTGCATACCATTATCGGCGCGGGGGGAGCTTCGGGCTCGCTCGACGCGAGCAATATCTTCAAGCCGGCTCTGGCCCGCGGTGAACTGCAGTGTATCGGAGCCACCACGCTCGACGAGTACCGGCAGTACATCGAGAAGGACGGGGCGCTCGACCGCCGGTTCCAGAAAATCATGGTTGAGCCTGCGACGGTTGATGAAACCATCCAGATTCTCAACAACATCAAGTCGAAGTACGAGGCGCACCACCATGTGCAGTACTCCGAAGATTCCATCGAAAAGGCTGTCAAGCTGTCGGAGCGTTACATTACCGACCGCTTCCTGCCCGACAAGGCCATAGACGTTATGGACGAGGCCGGAGCCAGGGTCCATCTGAGCAATATTCATGTGCCCCAGGAGATTCTCGAACTTGAAAAGTCTATCGAGGAGATCAAGACCGAGAAAAACCAGGTGGTGAAGATGCAGAATTTCGAGGAGGCCGCGAAGCTTCGCGACAAGGAGAAGAGCCTGCTCGATGCACTCGACCAGGCCAAACAGGAGTGGGAGGAGCGTGCTTCGGAGAGCGTGTACGATGTAACCGAAACCGATATCACCTCGGTGATCGCCATGATGACCGGTATCCCGGTGGTCAAGCTTGCCCAGTCGGAGTCCAAGAAGCTGCTCTCCATGGAGGCCGACCTTATGAAGGAGGTTATCGGTCAGGACGAGGCCATCAAAAAAATCACCAAGGCCATCCAGCGGACCCGTGCAGGGCTCAAGGACCCTTCCCGTCCGATCGGCTCCTTCATTTTTCTCGGCCCGACCGGCGTCGGCAAGACCGAGCTTGCCAAGGCGCTGACCCGTTACATTTTCGACAGTGAGGATGCCCTGATCAGGGCCGACATGAGCGAGTACATGGAGAAGTTCTCCGTCAGCCGTCTTGTCGGCGCGCCTCCGGGCTATGTCGGTTACGAAGAGGGCGGCCAGCTGACCGAGAAGGTACGGCGCAAACCCTACTCGGTGGTGCTGATCGACGAAATCGAAAAGGCGCATCCCGACGTCTTCAATATTCTCCTCCAGGTGCTCGACGAAGGCATTCTGACCGATGGTCTCGGCCGCAAGGTCGACTTCCGCAACACCATCATCATCATGACCTCGAATATCGGGGCGAAGGATATCAAGAACATCGGAGCGGGCGCGGGCATGGGCTTCTCCCCTCCGGATGATACCGCGGGCAGTTACAAGGCCATGAAGTCCACCATCGAGGATGCGCTCAAGAGGGTGTTCAACCCGGAGTTTCTGAACCGCATCGACGATATCGTGGTGTTTCATCAGCTTGAAAAGCAGCATATTTTCAAGATTATCGACATCACCGCCGGCAAGCTCTTCAGGCGACTCCGGGAGATGGGTATCGAGGTGGAAATCGACGAGAAAGCCAAGGAGTTTCTTGTCGACAAGGGTTACGACCAGAAGTACGGAGCCCGTCCGCTCAAAAGGGCGCTGCAGAAGTATGTAGAGGATCCTCTGGCCGAAGAGATGCTCAAGGGCCGCTTTCCCGAAGGCAGCCTGATAAGGATCATCTACGACGAAGCCGACAAGGAGCTGCGTTTTATAGAGGGGCATGCCCAGGAGCCGAGCGGAAAGGTAGAGGTGACGCCTCCCGAAGGGAAATGACCTTCTGAAGGAGCGTCGTGGTCATTTGGCAGGGCACCCCCGGTTTTCAGGGGGTGCCCTTTTTTTTACCGTTCCGGTGGTTTCGGATGATCCTTCACGGCTTCGAGCGACTGAGCGAGCAGTTCTTCGGGCAGCGCGCAGTCTGTGAGTTTGCCCGACATGAAGGCGTCGTAACCCTGCAGGTCCATCAGTCCGTGACCTGACCAGTTCATGAGGATCACCTTCTCCTTTCCCTCCTCTTTCGCTTTTTTCGCTTCACGGATTGTCTGGGCGATGGCGTGCGAGGTTTCAGGCGCGGGAATGAACCCTTCGGTATGGGCGAAAAGCAGCGCCGCCTCGTAGCACTCGCTCTGCGGCAGCGCAGTGGCTTCGATGAGGCCAAGCTGCATGACATGGCTCACCAGCGGGGCCATGCCGTGGTAGCGCAGTCCGCCGGCGTGGATGGCTGGAGGAATGAAGCGGTGTCCCAGGCTGTGCATGGGCAGAAGCGGCGTCATTTTCGCAACGTCGCCGGTATCGTATATGTAGGGACCTCTGGTCAGGGTCGGGCAGGCCTCCGGTTCGGTGGCGATGATCTGCACCTGGCGTCCGTGGATTTTATCGCAGATGAACGGAAAGCTTATGCCGGCGAAATTCGACCCGCCTCCGGCGCATCCGATCACGACATCCGGATAGAGCCCTATTTTATCGAACTGCTTTTTCGCTTCAAGTCCGATGATGGTCTGGTGCAGCATCACATGGTTCAGGACGCTGCCGAGCGCATAGCGGGTATCATCGCGTTCGACGGCCTGCTCGATAGCTTCACTGATGGCGATGCCGAGGCTTCCGGGCGTATCGGGCATCTCCTCCAGGATTCTGCGTCCTGCGGCGGTCTGGGTGCTCGGGCTGGCGATGCACTCGGCTCCCCAGGTTTTCATCATGATCTTCCTGAACGGCTTCTGGTCGAAGCTGATGCGCACCATGAACACCTTGCACTCGATGCCGATCAGTTTGCAGCTCATGGCCAGGGCGCTGCCCCACTGGCCCGCTCCGGTTTCGGTGGTGAGATATTTGATGCCGAATTCCCGGTTGTACCAGGCTTGCGCAACGGCCGTGTTCGGCTTGTGGCTGCCGGCAGGAGATACCCCTTCGTTCTTGTAGTAGATTTTCGCCGGAGTGCCGAGAGCTTTTTCAAGCCTTTTGGCCCGGTAGAGCGGAGAGGGACGCCAGAGCTTCAGGATGCCGAGCACCTCTTCGGGAATGTCGATCCATCTTTCGGTGCTCATTTCCTGCTCGATCAGGTTCATCGGAAACACTCTGGCGAGATCGTCGGGCGAAATCGGCAGGCCGTTCATGCCAAGAGGCGGCGGCATGGGCGAAGGCAGATCGGCCTGGATGTTGTACCACTGTCTTGGCAATTCGTGTTCTTCGAGGATGACCTTGGTGAGATCGGCACTCATGGCGGTAAGATTTTTGTTTGCGAAAAAACGCTGAGAAAACAGGAAGGGTGGGCGCGCCACCTCCTCAAAGGTAGTCAATATCAGGGATAATGGGCAAGTCTTCGAGGGGAAAGCATGTGGATTGTGGTGCCGAAGGCGGGAATCGAACCCGCACGTCCATTGCTGAACACAGGATTTTAAGTCCTGGGCGTCTACCAGTTCCGCCACTTCGGCATCCGGAAAATCCGGGAAGGGAAGTCAATTTACTATCTTCCCTGTTTTTAACAAAATAATCGCGCCGCTATTAATCCGTGAGGCCTGGAATTTCCGGCTTCCGGTGCTGTCCTGCAGCGGTGAGCCGTTCGAATGACCCGGCTCCCGGCCTCACGTCCTGAAATGGTCGTAGCCGCCGAGATCGTCGAGGCTGAGGGTCATTCCGTAGATATCGGAGAGCAGGACGCCTTTCTCCTTTTCCGTTATTTCCCCGATAACCGAGATATCCCGGTTGCCGGCCAGGAAAGCGGCCTGTTCCTTCGGCAGGGTAAAGAGCAGCTCGTAGTCCTCGCCACCCGACAGAGCCCAGGCAAGGGCATCCTCCTGCAGTTCATCGGCTATTTCCCGGGCCTGGGTGTTGACGGGGATGGCTCGTTCATGAATAAGCGCACCGGTATCCGAACACCGGCACAGATGTCCGAGATCGGAGCTGATCCCGTCGGAAATGTCGATCATTGCGCTCGGTGTGACGCCTGAAGCGTGAAAAAGCCGGATCGTGTCGAGCCGGGCGGCGGGCAGAAGCTGACGGCGGATGGCATCGCTGTACTCCTGCAGGTCGGCCATGAGGCTTTTGCTGTATGGTTCGTTGTTCGACAGATGGTCGAGCATGATATTTTTTTCCCGCATAAGCATTTTCAGGCCTGCAGCGGCCCCTCCAAGCGTGCCGGTCACGCAGATCAAATCCCCCGGTTTTGCACCGCTGCGCATGGTGAGCCGTTCTTTTGCCGTCTCACCGGTCATGGAGATGGTGATCACCAGTCCGGATCGGGATGAAGAGGTATCGCCTCCGGCAATGGCCAGCCCGTAACCGGAGGCCGCATGGCTCATGCCGCGATAGAGCTCTTCGACCATCTCGACGGAAAAAGAGGGCGGTATGGCAAGGGAGACCAGAGCATAGGTCGGCAGGGCGTTCATGGCGCAGATATCCGACACGTTGACGCTGATGCATTTGCTGCCGAGATGCCGGAGCGGCGTGAAGAGCAGGTCGAAATGCACCTCTTCGGCAAGCAGGTCGGTTGTCGCGACCTGCATCAGGGTTTCCGAAAGCCGGTAGACGGCACAGTCATCCCCTATTCCTTTCACCAGGGATGGGGCTTCGGCGAGGGTTGGCTCGACAAGTTTCGAGAGCCGGCTGATCAGTCCGAACTCGCCGATATCCGAGATGGCTTTGTATGGCATATTTTTACGTACATTGAAGGGCACCTCTATAACTTGTTGCGTGAGCAGATTGCTGCGTTATCCCGATGCGTCAGGATCGAAATCTTCATCCCGGTTTACCGGGACTCAGGTTTCTCCGCTTCGTCCGGCCTGCTCTGTACCCGCTCGTGACACTTTTTGGAGGCCCCCGGTAAAATCCGGGTGCAACGCAAGGGATAAGTATGCAGCAATGTACGGCAATATCCGGAAATGCCGCCGGAGCGGATGCTCCACTCATTGCAAGTAAATAAACATAGACATTTTTCCGTTCATCATGGGTTTTTTCGACAATTTCAAAATATCGCGCCTTAAAGAGGGACTCAGCAAGACAAGGGATACGTTTCGTGAAAAGCTTTCCGTCATCACGCAGGGTAAAACCGAAATCGACGATGAGTTTCTTGAGGAGCTGGAAACCATTCTCGTTGCTGCCGATGTCGGAGTTGAAACCACGCTCGGCATCGTCGAAGCGGTAACCGAGCGGGCAAAAAAGGAGACCTATCGTTCTGAGGGTGAGCTGAACGGGATGGTGATGGAAGAGATTCAGCAGATGCTTCTCGATACCGACAGCGCGCATCCTCTTGATTTTGACGCGCAGCTTCCCGAACGTCCCTATGTGATTCTTGTGGTCGGCGTGAACGGCGCCGGCAAGACCACCAGTGTCGCCAAGCTCGCCCGCAATTACGACAAGGCAGGCAAGAAGGTCGTTATCGCCGCCGCCGATACCTTCAGGGCCGCAGCATATGAGCAGCTGAAGATATGGGCCGACCGGGCTGGAGTTCCGATCATCGGCCAGGGCCAGGGCGCCGATCCGGCATCGGTAGTCTACGATGCGGTCAGTTCCGCCGTGGCTCACCATACCGACGTTGTGCTTGTCGATACCGCCGGCCGGCTGCACAACAAGAGCCATCTCATGGAGGAACTCGCCAAAATCATGCGGGTTGCCCGGAAGAAGGTGCCTGCCGCACCCCATGAAGTGCTGCTGGTGCTCGACGGCACGACCGGTCAGAACGCCGTCCAGCAGGCAAGGGAGTTTACGAAGTTCGTCAATGTGACCGGCTTGGTGCTTACCAAGCTCGACGGTACCGCCAAGGGGGGGATCGTGCTCTCCATTTCCCGGGAACTGAAGCTCCCGGTGAAATACATAGGCGTCGGCGAAAAAATCGACGACCTGCAGCTGTTCGACCGGGAAAAGTTTGTCGAGGCGCTCCTGGGCCGTCAGGAGTAGTGTTCGCTGGAGCTGGTGGTTACGCCCATATCCGGAAGTTCCCCGAGGAGCCGGACGAGCAGCGGGCCGTAATCGGTGCAGTAGAGAAGATGGGTACTGTTTTTCGTGTCCTGCGCTCCGAGCCGAGCCGCGGGAACAGAGGTTTCGGGAGCCGCTTCGAGGTGGCGGGCCAGAACCGGTTCGAGTTTTTCCGGGCTCCGGATGATCAGGATATGGAAAATACATGATTCCGGACGGTCGAGCAGGTAATCGATATGCCAGTGCGGTTTTTTTTCGGAAGCGGCCTGCGGTGTTTCTGCAGCCATGCCGTTTTCCAGCAGCATCTGCTGTAAAGCTTTTCTTATGGCATGCGGCGTTCTCCCTGCGGTTCTTGACGCATGCCGCATCAGGCGCCGTGCAAGCGGGTACCGGTTGTTCCCCTTGCCGAGTGCCGAGCCGAGATAGAGATAGCAGCCGGCGGGCAGGAGCAGCGGGTTTCCTTTCCGGAAGCGGCCGAAAGGCAGCTGAACGGTTTTTGCAAGCCGTATGAACAGCAGATAGGCGCCCTGCTTTTCCATGCCGCCCGCAAGGGTGAACTGCCCTCCGGGAATTGTTTTTTCTGGATTTTGATGCAATATTAGCGGTGCCTGGTTAATGCAGGTAACGGTAATGCTGAAAATAAGGCTTTTGGAACTGCGGATAACTATCTTTTTCCGGAGGAGTTTCCAATGAATGAATCCGAAAAGATTATGGCCGCAAGGCGGAGCGAAATGGTCCGGGACCTCCGTCGTAAAGGCATTATCGATGAACGGGTGCTCGAAGCCATCGGAAGTGTCGAACGGCACCGTTTTGTTCATGAGGAAAGCCTTGATTATGCATATGATGATGCGGCCTGGCCGATAGGATACGGGCAGACCATTTCACAGCCCTATACGGTTGCCTATATGACCTCCCTGCTTGCAGCGCGATGTTCGCCGCCAGCAAAGGTGCTTGAAATCGGCACGGGGTCGGGCTATCAGGCGGCGGTTCTCGATGCGCTTGGTTACAGGGTTTATTCGGTTGAGCGCATTCCCGAATTGTACGAGCGGGCGGCAAGGCTCTTCAGGTCTCTCGGCATTCCGGTCAGGTGCAGGCTTGCGGATGGTTCCCTTGGCTGGGAGGAAGAGGCCCCGTTCGAGGGTATCATGGTTACGGCGGCCGCTCCGGATTGTCCGCAGCATCTTCTCGGGCAGCTTTCCCCGGATGGCTGTCTGGTTATTCCTGTGGGGGGGCAGGATACGCAGCAGATGACCGTCTGCAGGCGTTCGGGCGACAGGTTTGAAAAGGAGCTTTTTCACCATTTCGCTTTTGTTCCGCTGATCGGCAGGGAGGGTTGGAATTGAAATGCTTCTCTGTTAATTTGCTGTACAAATCGCTCGTGAAAAGGGGTGCAGTTGAAGAATGTAGGGCTGATATTTCATTAATATTATTCAAGAGGTGATGTGTTATGGCTTTAATGTCCAGCATGCGGGATAAGACGCATATTATTCTGTACACGCTACTGGCGGCATTTCTCGCGCTGATTGTTTTCGAGTGGGGAATGAACTTTACCGGTTTTAACGGAAAACAGGGCAGTGCGGCCGGAAAGGTGAACGGGAAAGAGGTGTCGAAGGCCCGCTACGAAGAGATTTACAAGGAGTTTTCCGAAAATTTCCGCAGAAACAATCCCGGAGTCGAGATAACGCCTGAAGTTGAACTCGGGCTTCAGGAGCAGGCATGGAAGATTGCCGTCGATCAGACACTGCTTGAAGAGCAGTTTGAAAAGTTCGGCATTACCGTCGAGGACAGTGAGATTGTTGCGGCACTCGACGGAGACAATCCTCCCATGATCATCCGGCAGAATTTCGTCAATCCCGCTACCGGAGTGATCGACCGCCAGAAGCTGGATGCCGCGCGTCGTGATCCCAAGAACAAGGAGATGTGGCTCCAGATCGAAGATATCGTCCGCCGCGAATTGAAGGTGAACAAGCTTATCCGGGCCCTGCAGACCATGGTGCCGGTTACCGATCGGGAACTTGACGCTGTCGTCAAACGGGAGTACACCAGGTTTTCCGCCTCCTTTATACCCGTTCCCCTGAGTTTTGCTGGTCCTGACAGCAACTTTCCCGTAAAGGCCGACGAGATACAGAAGTACTACGACGGGCACAAGGATATGCTCAAGCAGCCGCCGTCGAGAAAAGCCGATTATGTGTTTTTCCCGATCGTACCCTCCTCGAAAGACAGTGCGGTGGTGCGCAACGAGCTTGAGGGCATGCGCAAGGAGTTTGCTGCAACGCAGAATGACAGCGATTATGTAAGGGTTCAGAGCGACCGTCCCACCGGCATCGATGTGCCCTTGAGCCGTGCGGATTTTTCACCGGCCGCCGGCGCGGTTGTTTTCAGTCCCGGGAATGCCAAGCCGGGCTCGGTTATCGGTCCTGTTGCCGACAACGGCTACTACCGGATGCTGAAGGTCAAGAAAATTGCAGCCGGTGAACCGGTTGCCAGAGCGTCGCATATTCTGCTTCGTTTCAACCCTTCGAGCCGTGATGATGTAGCCAGCGTAAGGGCTCGCATGGTGACGATCTACAAGAAGCTTCAGGAAGGAGTACCCTTTGAGGTGCTGGCCAGAGAGTATTCGCAGGATCCCGGCAGCGCCGCAAGAGGCGGTGATCTTGGGTGGTTCGGACGCAAGAGCGTCGTTCCGGAATTTTCCGAAGCCGTATTCAGCACCCGTCCCGGCGCTCTCGCCAGACCGGTGCAGACGAAATTCGGCCTGCATATCATCAAGGTGTCCGGTTTCGATCAGAGCAGACTGGTTTGCTCCGAAGTTGTCCGGCTGATACGGCCGTCAACGGAAACGGTCGACAGCTCCAGGCGTCTTGCCACGGCGTTTCAGATGCAGGCGAAGGATCAGGGGTTCAACAAGAGCGCCGAAGCCGAAAAACTCCGTATCGCCAGAACCGGAGAGTTCGGCAAACACACTCCGATCGGACCTGTCGGTTATAACGAAAAGATCATAGCATTCGCCTTCAAGGGATCCGAAGGTGATCTTTCCGACGTGATTGAAACCGATAAGGGATTTTACGTCATGCGTCTGACCGGAAAGAACGATACCGGATACCGTCAGCTCGACGATACCCTGAAGAAAGTCATCACTGCGGAACTGGCCCGTGAAAAGAGAGAGCTGGCGCTTGAAAAGAAGCTCGCCGCCCTTGCGGCGCGACCCGGAGCAACCCTCGAATCGCTTGCCGCAGCCAACAAGGAGTTTACGATCGTCAGGGCGGACGATATCCGCTGGACTGACGGTTACATTCCCGGTTACGGCATTGACCGGCCGCTGGTTGAGGCGATTTCCGCAATGAAAGCAGGAAAGCTCTCCGGGCCTGTCAAGTCGATGATGGGCTATGCCCTTGTCAGGCTCGACAAGCGGGTGATGGCCGGGGATATCAATTTGAAGGAGGTAAAAGCCGGAATACTGCCGAACCTCGTTCGGGCAAAGCAGGAACAGTTCTTTGCCGAGTATTTCGCCACATTGCGACGGGATGCCAAGATCGAGGATCTGCGGCCCTGAGTCTTCCCTTGTATAACGCATAAAGAGCCCCTCGAAAAACCCTGATCAACCGGTTTTTCGAGGGGCTCTGCCGTTACAGGGTTGCCAGGAAATTTTCCAGGCGGCTTTTTATTTTTTCCGCAGAAGCGAGTTCGAGGCACTCGCCGGCAAGGAGTTCCGTTTCTGCGAGGGTAATGCTGGAGACCATTTTTTTCAGTTTGGCGATATCGGCACTAACCACACTGAATTTTCTCAGGCCGCAGCCGATGAGAAAGGGGAGGGTAAGTCTGTCGGAAGCCATATCGCCGCAGATGGATGCGGGGCAGCGGTTTTTCTGTGCTGTGGAGATGACCCGGTAGAGCTGCCGGATAATGGCCGGGTGAAACTTGTCGAACAGATCCTGGACAATGACATTGTTTCTGTCCACGGCAATGGTGTACTGGGTCAGATCGTTGGTTCCGATGCTTACGAAATCGACGCACCGGGTGATCTCTTCGATAATTTCCACAGCTGCAGGGACCTCGATCATCGCCCCGACAAAAGGCTTTTCACAGGCCAAGCCGGTTTCATCGGTGATTTGGTTGCAGAGCTTTTCAAGCCTCTCTTTGATGAAACGGATCTGCTCGATGGAGGTGATCATCGGCAGCAGAATGTGGATATTGCCGTGCGTGTTTGCCCTCAGCACAGCCCGGAGCTGGTTTTCAAGGATTTCCGGAACATCGATGAGAATTCTGATACCCCGCCACCCGAGATTGGGATTGGGTTCCCTGACCGGAGAATAGAGCAGCTTGTCGCCGCCGATATCGAAAAGGCGTACCACCAGCGGCATCGGAGCAATTGTTTCGGCCATCTCCCGGTAGTAGTTCAACTGCTCCGATTCCCTCGGCACCTTGGTTCCGTCGATAAACAGGTTTTCGGTTCTGAAAAGGCCAACCCCTTCAGATCCCGTCGTCTTGATTGCCGCCAGCTCTTCCTTGAAGTCGATGTTCGAGTAAAACGATATCCTGACGCCGCAGCGTGTGTAGGCGGGCTGCTCGGCAGTCAGCGAGGCATCGGCTTCACTCTGCAGTTCGTCGTCCCGTTTTCTGTTGTAGTGTTCAATGGTTTTTTCCGACGGGTTGATCACGACGGTGCCGGTTGTGCCGTCGATGATGATCTGCTTGCCGGATTCCACCGTTTGCGAGAAATTGCCGAGCCCCACAACCATAGGGATGTTCAGCGATTTGCAGATCAGCGAAATGTGAGAGGTCTGGCCGCCGGTATCGGTGACGAATCCTTTTACATTGCTGCGGCTCAGCAGAATGACGTCGGCAGGGGAGAGATGTTCTGAAATAACGATGGTGCCTTCAGGTATCCACGAGTGCAGTTTTCTGATGTGCAGGTTCCTGATGATCCGCTCCTTGATATCCCTGAAATCGCAGGCGCGTTCCTGAAAGTACTGGTCGTCGGAATTCCTGAACTGTTCGAGGTAGCGTCCGAACTCCTCGTCGATGACAAGAGCGGCGGTTTTCTGTTCTTCCCTGATTCGACTGGAGATGGATTCGGTCAGCACCGGATCGTGCAGCAGCATGATCTGGGCTTCGAAAAGGTTCGCATATCCCTTGCCGAGTTTTCGTGTCGTGACGCGTTCTATTTTTTTCAGCTCTTTTTCCGAACGGTGCAGCGCAACGACAAACCGCTCTATCTCGCCATCTATCTCTTCGGGTTCAAGTGTTTTGGCCTCGTGATCGTACTGCTCTTTTTCAAATGCATAGGATGTTCCGATGGCTATGCCTCGCGATGCTCCAATGCCGCGGTAGGCATCCTCGGCAGGGAGGCCTGCCGGGGATGCCGGATTTTTCTTCTGGACCTTTCCCACTCTGGAGGGGAGGGCAGGCTGCCCTGTGGTTTTCTCGCTCATTCGCTCTGCTTAAAAGGGTGCGTCGTCCTGATTGATAAAGGATGCCGAAGGGATATTGCGTGATTCCGGAGGTTCGGGCATCGCATGCGGGGCATCTTCATGGAATCCTTCATCCTGTCCGCCTGAAATATAGACATTCGCCGTTGACTGAAAGCGTCCGTAATTTTTCATGAACAGCAGGCGGATATCGCCGATCGGTCCGTTTCGCTGTTTGCCGATGACAATTTCGACGATGTTTTTTGTGGACGAACCATCCTCGAAGGTGTCCTTTCCGTACATTTCCGGACGTGAAAGAAACATCACAACGTCGGCGTCCTGCTCAATCGAACCGGATTCCCTCAGATCGCTCAGCTGCGGGCGTCTGTCTCCGGAACGCTGCTCGACGGAACGGTTCAGCTGGGCAAGAGCGATAACAGGAATGTTCAGTTCCTTGGCCAGCGCCTTGAGCGAGCGGGATATCTGCGCGATCTCCTGTTCCCGGTTGGATCTCCCGTCCCTGACAGGAGTGACCAGCTGCAGGTAATCCACCACAACCATGCCGATATTGTGTTCCTGTTTCATCCTGCGGGTTTTGGCCGACAGTTCCATGATGGAGATACCCGGCGTATCGTCGATGAAGAGTTTTGCGTCGTTCAGCTTGTCCATGCTGTTGATGATCCTTGCCATCATTTCCGGGGTGATGCGCCCGGTTCGGACAAGCTGCGATTCCACATAGGCTTCTGCGCACATGAGCCTGATGGCAAGCTGCACTTCCGCCATTTCAAGGCTGAAAAACAGCACCGGAGTGTTGAAATCGACCGAGGCGTTACGGGCAAGAGCCAGAGAGAATGCGGTTTTTCCGGCTGACGGCCGTGCCGCGATGATAATCATATCCGATGGCTGGAACCCGGCGGTAAGCTGGTCGAGTTCGGAATACCCGGATCCGATGCCGGTAATGGATGACTGGGAAGCTCTGAGGTTTTCAAGAATGCGGATGCCGTTCTTGACCAGGTCCTTGATCGGCGAGGCCTTCTTTTTGATGCCGGCCTGGGAGATATTGAAAAACTGCTGCGAAGCGTGTTCGACAAGATCGAAAATATCCATCGACGAACTGTAGGCAGCCGAGGATATCTTTGCCGATATGGAGATCATCCGCCGGTAAAGATATTTCTCCTTGGCAAGGCGGGCATAGTATTCCACATTGGCCGCACTGATCACCTTTCCGGAAAGCTCTGCCAGATAGTGCCTCCCGCCTACGGGCTCCAGTTCGTTCATTTTCAGCAGCTCCTCACTGACCGTAATGAGGTCGATAGCCTGCCGTTTATGGTAGAGCTGCATCATGGCGGTGAAAATGATCTGATGCCGGCGTTCGTAGAAAACCTCGGCGCCGTTTTCACCGAAAATCTGAATGACCTGTTCGACAGGGTCCTCTTCGAGCAGGAGGCAGGCAAGCACCTCCTGCTCGATTTCCGACGAGTATGGCGGAATTCGGCTTTCCCTGCTGAAATCGATATCCTGGCTGAAATCGATGACGTCGGGTTTGGATTTGCCTGATGTTCGTGTCATGGTTGTGAATCGCTCTTCTTCCCCTGAAGGGTATCGTAGTGACGGCGCATAAGCTGGACGTCCTCCCAGCAACCCCTTTTCCAGTTCGGGTTTCTCAGCAATGCTGCCGGGTGGTAGGTTACCACGCAGTCGAATTTTTTCCAGCCGATGATTTTCCCTCGCATGGCCCCCATCGACAGATTGTTGTCGAGGAGCGTATTGGCGGCCACTCGTCCGAGCAGCAGCAGCATGCCGGGGTCGATCAGTTCAAGCTGGTTCTGCAGCCAGGGAAGACAGCTGGCGATCTCATCCTGCTGCGGATTGCGGTTCTGCGGGGGACGGCATTTGATAATGTTGCAGATAAAGACATCTTCACGCCGGAAGCCTACCGCCAGGAGAATTTTGTCGAGCAGCTGTCCGGAACGACCGACAAAAGGGCGACCCTGGGCATCTTCATCGGCTCCCGGTGCTTCACCGATAACGACAAGGCGGGCTTTCGGATTTCCCTCACCGAACACGAAGTTGTTACGGGTGGCCGCCAGACGGCATTTCGTACAGGTTTTCGAGCCTTCGTAAAGCTCCTGCAAATCGCTGTACAAGGGTTTATCTCCCCCTGCAGCCGTCGGCTGCTGTCGGCTTTCGTCAAATAACAGGCCCTGCATAACTAACGTACTGTTTCTTGTTTTACCGTCCGGAATGCATCAGTTGCTCTATGCAATCGAGCAGCTGTCTCGCGGCATCCTTTTTCTGCATAAGGGGCAGGACGGTTTCTGTGTGGTTCCGGTCAATCAGGGTAAGCACATTGGTATCCACTTCGAAGCCCGATGTTTTCCGGTCGAACGTATTGAATGCCACAAGATCGAGATTTTTTTCCTGCAGCTTTCTGTAGGCTTCTTCAAGTCCGTCACCGGTTTCAAGGGCAAAACCTACCGCAAGCTGATCCGGGCGCTTTCCTGTACCGAATTCCGCAAGAATATCGGGATTTCTTATCAGATTCAGCTGCAGGTGCGAACTGTTTTTTTTCAGCTTGCCTTCAAGCACCAGTTCAGGGCGGTAGTCGGCAACGGCGGCGGCGGCGATGAAAACCGTACAGAGTCCGTACAGCGACTTTGCCGCTTCGTACATTTCACAAGCGTTTTCGACATCAAGACGTTCCACGCCCACAGGGGTGTCAAGATGGACCGGGCCAGTGATAAGGGTTACCTCCGCGCCCCGTTCTCTGGCAGCTTCGGCAAGGGCGAACCCCATTTTGCCCGACGAGTAGTTCGAGATGAAACGGACACCGTCGATTTTTTCCCTTGTCGGACCGGCGGTGACGACTACGCGGCGTCCCCTGAGCGGAGAGTCAGGGGTGGCGTTCTGCAGCGCCATGCCGATGCGTTGGGCGATGACGTCGGGTTCCGGCATCCGTCCGGTTCCGCACTGTCCTGAGGCAAGATCACCGTTTTCGGGTTCGATAACGGTGCATCCCTGACCGGTGAGCAGGGCGATATTGCGCTGAAGCGAGCCGGAGCGGTACATCTGGCCGTCCATTGCCGGAAAAATCAGTACCGGCTTTCCGGGGCGAAGCGTAATGAAGCATGCCGTGAGCATGTCGTCGCACAATCCTGCAGCCAGCTTTGCGATGGTGTTTGCCGTGGCGGGAGCTATGACCAGTGCGTCCGCCCACTCTCCGAGGGAAATATGCCGGGTGAAATCCGTTCCCGGAAGGTCCAGAGGGGGAAACATTTCCCTGAAAACCGGTTCCCCCGAAACGGTCGCCAGTGAGAGCTCGCTGACGAACCGGCTTCCCGATGCAGTAAGCGCTACCCGGACTTCCGCTCCGGCCTTTTTGAGCAGGCGCACAAGCTGGGGTGTTTTATATGCTGCGATACCTCCCGAGATGCCGAGGATGATTTTTTTTCCTTTCAAAATCATGGCGTGTTCGTTACAAAAGGGTAAAAAATAATGTATAAAAATATAAGCACTTATTTCTTCTCGTCCGATGACGGGGCTATGCGTTTCCAGAACCGTTCCCAGGTGTGGAAACGTTCGCGGTAGGAGACGCTTGCTCCCCAGGTTTCGGATGGTTTCTGCAGGTTTGTATTCGATGCCTCGCCGGTAAGCTGACCATAGGAACGGTAGGCTTCGAGATAGACTTTCGGCGTTACCCGGTACTCGATTTTCTGTGACGTACCGTAGTAGTTGAAAAGTGCCTTGTCCTTGATATCAGGGCTGCTGCCGGTGCCGACGAAGCGCACCTTTCCGCCTGTGCCGGGAATATTGACGGCAAAATAGAGGTCGAGTCCGCTGAGTGCGCCTTTCTTGTCGAGCCCCAGATTGACATTGAAACTCTCGATGCCGGCAATATTCTGCACGATCCTGGAGAGCTGTGAAGATACCAGTCCCGCTCCGGTGGAGAGGCCTGCGCTCGATACCTCAAGGTTGCCGTATTGCCCGGTGCTGCCGGGGGGGGCGTACCATTGTTTGGAAAGCAGCATGGAAAGTACGTTGATTTCCGCATTGGGATCGATCTGGCTGGGCTGGCCGCCGATCATGCTCTGGGAGGCATAGGGCTGCATCTGTTCGTTCAGATAGTAGCCCATTCCGACGCGGGGTTCATTGAGCGTTCCGGTTATGGCCAGCAGCAGGCGGACGTTATCCCGCTCACCGGTCTGGGAACTGGTGACGCTGAGGTATTTGGTGCCATACAGGTTATCCATCCGGCCATCGCGGATTTCAGCGTTGTTCCAGGTGATTTTCCCTCCGTTTTCCAGATCGAAGTTCGTGTTGGAAAAACGGTACTTGCCGCCCGTAATATTGACCGAACCGTAGAGGCGGTAGCGCTGGTTGCTTTTGTTGACGATCAGGTAAAGGTTGCCGATCGATGCCTCAAGCTCCTCACCCCGGAGGCGATCGAAAATTACCGTGTATTTCAGGGGTTCCGCGCCGGTAAGCTTCAGATCCCTGATCTGCAGGATGTCGAGCAGCGAGTAGTAAAACTCGGCAGGTTTTTTGTCTGAACCGTTTTTCGGGGAATTTTCCTTTTTTTCAGCCGGATAACGAGCTACGAATTCAATGAATTTTTCGGCGCCAACATATTTTGCGCTTTCATTGGAGCCTTTTCTGTAGAGCGAAAAGTCGGCCTTGTCGATCCGCATCGCCCCTTCGACAACCGGAGAGGAGAGGTCGCCGTGAAGCCTGATATTGCGGGTTGTTCCGGTAACCGTGCCGAACGATGTCTCGTCTTTCCGGTCTTTTTTGTTGTAAAGCAGGAGTTCCGAAAAGCTGGCGCCGAGATCGAGGGATCTGGGTTCGAGCTGTACAAGCCGGATCACGCCGCTGATTCTGCCGGAACCCTGCAGCAAATCCCTCACGATGATCTCCTTAAGCTCTACCTGACGAGGGTTGACGGCCACATCGCCGTTCAGGATATAGGTTGTCTGGGTGGGTTCGACGGTTATACGGGTATCGCGCAGACGGGTGGTAAGATAGATATCCGGTTTCGGCATCCGTCCGGCAATGGTCAGGGTTGTAGGAATAATGCCTTTGGCGTTTTCAAAGAAAGGCAGAACATATTCGAGAAACCTGGCGGAAAGATTTTCGGAACGGAATGACGCATTCACCGACTGCTGATCGGGAATCCTTATCTGAAACGGAACGTAGCTGAGCAGAAGGGGCATGGATCCGCTGCCTTCAATGGTATTCATCGCAACGGATGAGGTTTCGCCTGAAACCGGCGCAGCCGAACTCCGGAAATCGAAACTGAGGCGGCTTCCGATGTGGCGGGCGTTGAGCTGCATGCCTCCGAACAGCAGTTCTTCATACCGGACAGCCTGTCCGTTGAGGCTGAGGGTGCTCGTCTTGGATCCCGGGGACCCGTTTACAACAAGTGTTCCGTTTACGACTCCGGCAATCGTTCCGGGTGAACCGGCCGTCCTGTTCCGGTTGAAGCCTGCCAGATCGATATTCGAGAGGGTGCATTTGAACGTTCCGGCCTTGTTGCTGCTCAGCAGGCCGTCGAGCACAACCCGCTGGTTTCCTTTGGCAATACTCAGATTCCTGAAGGTTGCCGAAGCGCTGCCCACCGTGATGTGCGAGCCTGCAGGGATCTGCCAGAGGCCGCCACTGTTGCCCAGCGAGAGTCTGTTGAGTGTGATGTCATAGGTTCCTCCGCTGCGTCTGGCCGAGAGATCGGAACTGATTTTCCATGCCTGCTCGGGAAGGTCTCCATCAATTGCCACAGAGAGCTGGGCCGGCGTGTATATTGCGTCGAATGCCAGATTACCCGATTTCACTCCGGCAATGGTGAGGTTGGCGGCTTTGCCCTTCACTGCGGCTTTTGAAAGCCCTTTTCTGCTGCATTCCATTGCCGCCGCCGCCGTAAGGGCGTTCAGCGTCGTACCGGAACCGGAGGAAAATGTGGTGAGGTCTAACGATGAGGAGATGGTGCAAAGCCCTTTACGGTAAAGCAGTTCGCCTTCCGTGCTTCCCTGCATCTCCATATTGCGAACCGGCAGCAGAACGACAAGCGGGGTGACGTCCTTGAGGGTGATTCGGTAGGAGACCTTGAACGGGTTGTCCGGCTGGGGTACCGGAGGGTTTTCGACAGACGGCAGGCCGGCAGGCCAGAGGCTCTGGATTCCGATTTCCCGGGTAACGGCGTATCCTGCAAGCTGCAGGGCTCCGATCAGCTGTTTCAGGGAGTAGTCGCCACTGAGCGACGCATCGAGGAAGTCGCTTTTTACCGTTACCTGAGAGGAGGCTTCACGCTGTGCTATGGCTACAGCAAATTCGGATTTGTCCCTGAACCGGAATTCGTTGATCGAAGAGGGCTCGAAACGTATGGCGATTCCTGCGTTGAGCGACCGGGGATCGAATCCCTCGCCTTTCAGGGCAAACGTTCCGTTCAGATCGGTCACGAAATCGCGGGAGTCCAGTATTTTGGCGAGATTGATCTTCTTTATCCGGCCATTGGCCTTGTAGGGCGGGGAGGGATGGTTGAGGTCGATCTCTCCCGAGGCCTCGATGATCTCTGCGCTGTTCTGCAGCGAAATTCCGGTTTTGAGGACTTTCCGGCTGTAATCAGCACTCAGGGACCCTTTTTCGATATCCTGACGTCCCCAGAACGAATCCTTGATATCGGCTGACAGTGAGAGCGTTTCAAGGCTTTTCAGGCCCTGGCTGGTTCCTTCGAAAGAACCTGTTGCCCTGAGCAGGTTTTTGCCGCTTTTTCTGCCGGAGGCCTCGAGCAAGCGGTAGGCTTCAAGCTCGTCGAGCCTGAAGGCTCCTTTCCATGCGAGTTGTTTATCCATCGCACCTTTCGATTCGGCTTCGAGCGATATCCTGCCGATTCCGGTGATCAGATCGATAGCGGTTTCCGCCTGTTTGGGCGATCCCTCCGCTCTCGCCAGGAACGTTACGGTGCCGAGCTGTCCGGCCGCTTTCCCGAAGGGGGTTTCGGCAAACAGGGCCTGTAAAAAAACCGGTTCTACCGTTGAGCTGTCGCATGACACCTTGAAAGAGAGTGCCTCCTTCTGCTGCAGGTGGAGCAGTTCGCCCCTGAAGGCAAGACGGCTTTTCCCTCTGGATAGCCGTGAATCAAATACCTGAAGCGATCCGTCGGCTATTTTTGCGTTGCCTTTGAAACGGTAAAGGCCTTCCGGAAGCCTGAGGGCGGGGAAAAAAACTTTCAGATCGTCGGTATGCAGGTTCAGGGCATTGATATTGATGAACGAGCGGCTTTCCGCAAGTCTGTCGATAAAGCGCTTCGTTCCCCCCGGAGCGAAAATATTGAAATCATCGAGCGAAACTGAAAGTTCGGCATTGCTCCTGCCGCTTTTCGCTTTCAGGGCAAGCAGTTCCGAACGGCTTGTCGAGAAGTGGAATTTTGCCGATCCCTCCCTGAGGCGGAATGCGTGTGAAGGCAGGGACAAAGCACCTTTTTCGAGGATTCCGCTGAACAGGTTCTCCTTCAGCCTGAAGGAGGTGATTTTCAGATCGATGTTCTCTGCCCGGTAGTGCAGCGGAGCTTTTCCCGCGCTGTTTTTTATCCAGGAGAGGCTTCCGTTATCGACGGAGAGCTTTTTGCAGAAGAAGCTTTCCAGCGGCGCCCGGCTCGAATCGGGATCCCGGGAGGTGAAAATGATATCGATATTGCGTTTTCCGTCCTCCCGTTCGATAACCGTCGCCTGCAGGCTGTCGGCGCTGATTTTCCTGAACGACAGTCTTCTGATTTCCGGCTGCAGCAGCATGAGAAAATTAAAGCGCAACTTGATGTTTTTTGCCGAAAAAGCAGGTGTGGACGAACCCGGTTCATAGATTTCAGGCGCCACCAGAGTCACCCTGTTCGGAAAGTTCAGATGGGCCTCCCGCAGCTCCAGGCGTCCCAGGAACTCCTTGTTGAAAAGGGCGATCATCTGTTCCTGTGCGTACCGGTCAAGCATGCCGCTGTTGAGCACAACCGCAGCTATGAGCGAAAGCACAAGAATGCATCCGGAGACTCCTGTCAGGAGTACAAGCGTATAGTGCTTAATCTTTTCCAATGTCAGTCCTGCCGGCGTATCGTTGGAGAATGGTTTCTATGATGCCGCTTGTCGATCGTTCCTCGATAAGCGGCAGGGTTTGTACACTGCCTCCGCTTTCAAGTACGGCTCTGGCCCCGGCAATTCGCTCTACCTGCCAGTCAGCGCCCTTCACCAGAATGTCGGGAAGCAGCATGCCGATCAGTGATTCGGGGGTATCCTCGTCAAAGATCGTTACCGCATCCACAGCCTCCAGGGCACAGAGGAGGGCGGAGCGGTCGAGTTCGTTGCAGATCGGGCGGAGCGCGCCTTTAATGCGCCTGACCGAAGCATCGCTGTTCAGGCCGATCACCAGGGCGTCGCCAAGTTCACGGGCGGCGGCAAGGTAGTGCACATGTCCGGCATGCAGGATATCGAAACAGCCGTTGGAGAAAACAACCTTTTTCCCTGCAGATTTCCAGTTCCGGATCAGTTCGGCGGCCTCCTTCTGGCCAAGCAGTTTATGTTTCATAACAACAGCGGATGGGGCTCATTAAACACAAATGATATAAGCCAATTTCGGATATTTTTTTCAAATTATCGTATCAGCCGCAACGATTCAATGGAAAGGGGACAAACAACTTTTTCAGTGAGTGCCTGAAAGCTGCAGGGCGGTATTTGTTCAGAGGCGAAAAGCTGTTTACTTTAGGGCAAGAGCAACTATCCACTATAACGAACTCTCATGCGTTCAACCCTATCCCCGCAGAACATGATCCCGGCGATTCCGATCCTTTGCCCTGGAGCGGGAGCCAGCTTTCGGCCTCTCGGTGCGAGGACCCGGTGACCGGAAATCTGCCGGATACGCGGACGGCCATGCATAAGAAAAGAAAGAAGAAAAACCCTTTTGCCGACAAGTTGTTCTGCCGGTTTTTCATGTTTGCCGGTATCCTGCTGCGCATTCTCAGCCAGTCTCAGGCTGCACTGCTTGCCCGTTTTTGCGGCGACATGGTATACTCCCTTCTGAAAATCCGGAGAAATCTGGTTGAAGAGAACCTTTCGGCAACCTTTCCTGAAAAGAGTCGGGAGGAAATAACGCGTATCGCACGACAGGTTTACCGTAACCTTGCCGAAAATGTTTTCGAGGTGCTCCGTCTTCCCCTTCTCAGGACCCCCGAAGAGGCCGCCCGACTGGTTGACGTCGATGCCCGCGCCTTTCAGGCAAAAACGCGTGAAATGAACAAGGGCGCCGTGCTGATATCCGCTCATTTCGGTAACTGGGAGCTGCTTGGAATGGCGTTCGGGCTTCTGGTATCGCCGATCACCGTTGTTGTAAAACGGCTGAAAAACCGGGAAATAGACCGCCAGATCAATCGGTGGCGCGCCATGAGGGGAAACAGGGTGGTCTATAAACGCCAGGCTCTTCGGGAAGGGCTCAGAACCCTGCGGAACGGCGGAGTCATGAGCATTCTTGCCGACCAGTCCGATCCGAAGGGCGGTTTTTTCATGGACTTTCTCGGCCGCAGAACCTCGGTCTTTCTCGGGCCGGCCTTTCTTGTCCTGAAAACCGGAGTCCCGGTTTTTGTGGGCATCAGCCGGAAAATCGGGAACGGACGATACCTGGTGGAGTACGAAGAGATCGATTACTCGGATCTCGGCACAGGCAAGGCCGACGTCGAAGAGCTTGCCCGCCGCTACACCCTGGCGCTTGAAAGGTATATCCGCAGATACCCCGAAGAGTGGTTCTGGCTGCATGACAGGTGGAAGCGAACGGAAGGGTAGCAGGCAGACGCATGCGCCGTTTTAATATGGCATTATCCTTCTGTGGCATTGGAACTGTAAGGTATGGCGTGTTTGTGTGGTGAACGATTTTCAAGCAATGTGTTGGCTCCGGCAGTTTATGCAGTAATTGATGCAGGTGAAGCGATATGGTCAGGTTGCCTGATTTTTCTGCTGCAGGTTGAATATTGCGAGACGTAATTATGTAAAAATCTTACGTGTGAATTGTTGATATGACCGTTCTGTTTTGTGAGGTTTTTTGAGTGAACATGCATTTCAGCCATAAGAGCATATGGATAAGATTCTTGTTACCGGTGGTGCTGGTTTTATTGGCTCCCATTTATGCGACCGCCTTGTCAATCGTGGTGATGATGTCTTGTGTGTAGATAATTTCTATACAGGAAGCAAGGCAAATATAAAGCATCTCTTTGCTCATCCCTATTTTGAGTTAATGCGTCATGATATAACCTTTCCTTTCTATGTTGAAGTTGATCGAATATACAATCTGGCGTGTCCAGCATCACCAATTCATTATCAGTTTGACCCTGTACAAACCACGAAAACCAGTGTGCATGGTGCAATCAATATGCTCGGGCTTGCCAAAAGGGTCAAGGCTAAGATTTTACAGGCAAGTACCAGCGAAGTTTATGGAGATCCTGAAATTCATCCGCAACCTGAAAGTTACTGGGGCAAGGTAAACCCCATAGGCATTCGGAGTTGTTATGATGAAGGAAAACGTTGTGCCGAAACATTGTTTTTTGATTATTGGCGTCAACATGACGTGCAAATTAAGGTTGTTCGTATTTTTAATACCTACGGACCCCGAATGCACCCCAATGATGGGCGGGTGGTGAGTAATTTTATTGTTCAGGCGCTTAAAGGGGATCCAATTACAATTTATGGTGATGGCCAACAAACCAGAAGTTTCTGCTATGTCGACGATCTCATTGATGCCATGATTAGTATGATGGATACCGGTAGTGATTTTACTGGTCCGGTCAATATCGGTAATCCGGGGGAGTTTACTATGCAGGAGTTAGCCGAAACTGTACTCCGGCTTACTGGTTCAAGAAGTAAGTTGATCTATCTGCCATTGCCCTCAGATGACCCGAGACAAAGGAAGCCTGAAATCGAGTTGGCTAAAGAAAAGCTTTCATGGGAACCTGGTATCGGTCTTGAGGATGGTCTTAAGGAAACAATTCGATATTTCAAAAATTTGTTTTTTAATTGTTAGGTGAAATTCCGATCAATGAGTTTTTCTGAAAAGACCTGATAGTTTGGAAAATGAAATGCTGAAAGATATTGTTGGTCTTAAAAAAAATATGCAGCGTCAAATTAACTTATATATAAGTAAATTTGCCAAAAATATTGAACAGCCATTGTGTGGACATAGGGATGCAAGTTGGATGGCAGCACCACCATGGTTGTCAGACTATACGTCAGTAAAGGATATATGCAATCAAGATGAAGTTGAATGCTGGAAAGGTGATTCCATCAGTCACAGGGATATCGTTGCCTCTGGGGTATTAACGGTTAAACATGTAGGCGTTGTCGGCTACAGGCTTAATTGCGGATCGGATGCACAGGCCATAGTGAATCTTGCGGACAGATGGGGAATGCCTCTTTTTTTCCCATTCAAAAAACACTGGAATTTGAAGAGTCTGATACAGGAAATAACTTTAGGGCCAACAGTTATTTCAAGACAAAACAGAAGAAGGGCAGTGCTTCTTGGGAGTTCAAATGTCGGGTTTTATCATTTTCTCACAGAGGTTGTTGGCGATTGGTGGTTTTTAAAAAAAATGGGGTTCAATAAAGATTCGTTCGACCTGTTTATTATACATGATGGCGGGAAAACGTGGCAGAAAAACATTCTTGATCTGCTGGATATAGAAAAGGATAAAATACGGAGCAGTTTTGGTTTCAGGGAGAAAGATATCGATTTAGTGATCCCGTATAGAGGTAAAGGCAGTCCACTTAATGTGCCATCCTGGACTTGTCGTGCCCTCTGTGAGGAAATCGGTGTTCAGGAATCTCAAAAGAAAGGATATCGTAAGGTATATATATCCAGAAAAGATGCGACACGCAGAAGGATGGTTAATGAAGCTGTGCTGACAGGCAAACTTGAGAAAATTGGATTTGAAATAGTGGAGTGTGAGAATTTGAATGTCAGGGAACAGCAGGATTTATTTGGGAGTGCAAAAATAATAGTGGCCGGTCATGGAGCGGCTCTGACCAATCTGGTTTGGTGCCCTGAAAATGCATTGGTTCTGGACATTCATCAAGAAAGCCCTGCAGTTCCATGTTTCAAAATACTTGGCGAGCAGAGCAGGATTAAGTATGTGCCGATATTTAATGCAGCGGAAGAAATATACAGATATGGCGACTGGAAAATCAGCGAAAAAGCTGTGGAGATGATTTTAGATGAGGTAGCTGTGGCGCCCTGACTGTTGCTCAAGGGAGCACTTTTCGCTTCAGCTCAGCATTTCTCTGTCTGCCTCGGAATAAACTTTTGCACATAATTCTTGATTTCTCAATGTAAAATCACTACATTTCCTGCGTTTGGTAAAAATTCCTTTTCCTCTTATGACCGGGGCGGAGCTCCCCGCCATGAGTCCCCGGGGACCCTTCAATGCCGTCAGGATAGTTGTTTTTGATGCATTTGTTATTGTTCGTCACCAGTCTGTCTTGATTCATAAGCTTGTACCGTTGTTCCATTTCCTGGAACGATATGGTACGAGTAAAAAATTTGAAGAGTGATGCCCCCCCAGGACAACCTTCTTGTATCGATTGTCACTCCCTTTTACAATGAATCTGAAGGGGTGGAATCTTTTTTCGTTACCCTTACCCGCACCTTGGACCTGGTACCTCAGGTGAAGTTCGAGTTCATTTTCGTTGATGACGGAAGCCGTGACAAGACGCTGGACAAGCTTATATTTCTTTCCCAGATTGACTCCAGGATCATCGTTATCGAGCTTTCGAGAAATTTCGGCAAGGAAGCCGCGCTCTCCGCAGGTCTTGACTATGCTTCGGGAGATGCGGTCATCCCTATCGACTCGGATCTGCAGGACCCTCCTGAACTGATTCCGGCGCTTATTGAAACATGGCTTCAGGGATACGATGTGGTACTGGCAAAAAGAACGGACAGAAGTTCCGACTCATTGCTGAAAAGAAGTACTGCAAAGATGTTTTACTGGGTTCATAACCTGTTATCCGGCATTAAAATTCCTGAGAATGTCGGTGACTTTCGAATAATGGATCGTATCGTTATCGATGCGCTGAAAGAATTCCCGGAACGGCAGCGATTCATGAAGGGCTTGTTTGCCTGGTCAGGGTTCAGGACGACAAGCATTGAGTTTACAAGAGAAAAACGTGCAGAGGGCTTTACAAAATACTCGATCTGGAAGTTATGGAATCTGGCCCTCGAAGGGATTACCAGCTTCAGCACTGCGCCGCTTAAAGTCTGGACCTATCTCGGAATATCAGGAAGCCTGTTTGCGTTTTTGTACGGAGCCTTTATCCTTATGAGGACATTACTGTACGGCAGGGACGTTCCTGGTTATACATCCCTGATTGTTGTTATTTTATTTCTTGGAAGTCTTCAGCTTATCAGCATCGGCACTCTCGGCGAATACATCGGCAGGATTTATATTGAATCCAAGCAGAGGCCTAAATATATTATCAGAAATACATACGGTGAAAATGATGTCATGTTCAAGAAAAAAAATAATATGATAGTATCAATAAAATCCGTTGAGTTATAGGCGTTTTATTGAGAATTCAATATCAAAATACCCTTTCATCAATGTTTCCGGCTTTAATGCTGATTCAAGGTTGATATTCAGGCAGGAAAGTCGTTGTTTCTTTTTGCTTATTCACGTCTTTTTTTATCAGATCTCATATGTTTTGCTGACTCATCTCGATTGATGCAGTATTTATGGTACTGAATAGAGTCTGAAGTCAAGCTGGCAAAAATGTTTTCTTGCCGGTCAGTATATGTTCGGCTAATCC
>NZ_JBAWHG010000054.1:0-63365 GCF_049593655.1 Chlorobium sp. | reverse complement strand
GTATTTATGGTACTGGATAGAGCCTGAAGTCAAGCTGGCAAGAATGTTTTCTTGCCGGTCAGTATATGTCCGGCTAATCCTTTGTTTTTCTTGAAATTAATTCAGCGTGGCAGCGCTTTTTATGCTGTCCAGCCGAATGGATACAACGCCAATACCTAATTTTCGACGATCTGTTCCCAGTCCAAGCTTTTTTGGGGATGCCAGGTCTTTCAGTTTAAAATTGATGTATACATAATTTTTATTGTACACAATAAGCGCTTTCGGAATAATGACGGTTTTAGCTTTTTTGGATGATTTTGTGTATTTCCACGTTTCGAGAAATCGCTCGTTTACATAAATATCAACAATCTGGAAAGGTTTTTTTTTGTTGACATATGCATAGGCATCGACTGTAAGTAAAAGGTTTTTTTTTGGTTTTTCTGAAAGCCTTAACAGAAGTCCTGTACTTTTTTTGTGTGTCCATGTGCCCCATTTTTCCGGTTTTGAAAAACCATGAAGAGTATACTTTTCTGAATTGCCTGATATGCCAAAGTCTATCACAGTCCCTGTTTTATATTGAGTGACGCGACCGAAATTCCATTGGTTTATTTTTCGATCAATAAAGTATAGCTTGTATGGTAGTTCGGTTTTTGGATTTAATGCCAGATGCAAGACGTATGCATGAAGAAATAACAGGGGAAAAATTATCGGTAAAAGCAATAGTTTACGGAGAGGTATTTTATTTATTATCTGTTCTTTCATATCATAAATTGTAAATCATTAATCCAGAATTTTGCAAATATCAGGAGCAGTAAGAAAAAAGAAATGATGGCTGACAGATAAGTTGATCGTGGTAATTTTGAAATCATATAGCTGAAAAATATTATCCATGAAAGTGAAAGAAGTGAATACCGTGTGCAGGAAGTAAATGTCCCGGTTGAAATCGGGAGAAGGATTGAAGCGAGAGTAAATATGCTTTCACCCCAGTGCTTTTTTGTAAACAGCCATACTGATGCTGTAATCGCAAGCATTGATGAAAACATACCATAAACCGAGATTACAGCAGGATTTTTAATCTCGTTTATAAAGGTTTTTATGGGATTTCCTGGAATTCTGCCCCATGCTCTCTGTATATGGGAAAAGGCGAGCGCATCTCCGGTTAAGTGGTGTAGGTATATTGAATAAATTTCAAGTCCTACAGGAATGAAAAGGACGCCGAAAATAAAGGTGATTGCTGGCGCTGAAAGGTTCTGCTTTTCTTTTTGGAGTTGTACCAGAAATGGAATACTGTAGCTTATAAAAATAAACTCAAAAAATAAACCGGTTGTTCTTGTTGCTCCAAGCAATGCCCCTGTGATGGCTGCAAGAACAAATCTTTTCCTTTGTAATAAAACGAGACCGCCAAAAAGCAATGTTAAAAACAATCCTTCACTGTATGGTACCGAAAGATAGATGGTGAATGGAAAGAAGCAAAAAGCCGCAGAACCTTTCAGCGCAATCTCTTCTCCAAAATCATTTTTTAAATACGTATAGAGAAGAATTATCAGAGCTATAAAAAGGATGTTGTTCAGAATAAGGGCTGTAACAAGTGGGTCTGAGTATAGTATTGATGATAATATGCGAACAGTAACAGGGAATAAGGGGAAAAATGCCCAGTTGGAAAATGAACCTTCATGGTTGGCATGGTGCGGTGTGCCGGGAGCATAGGCATGTGGATGTAAATCGTACCCTTCATTTACGATAGAAAGATACCAGGCACAGTCCCATTGACATATATTGGATGGAAAGTCGATGCCCCCGGAATACAAAAATACTGCGGCAATAACCGATATTCTCGATAAGGCCGCGACAACGGACAGGATGAGCAGGTTTTTTATTTGCATTTATAAAGAAACTGTGTTGAAGGCATGGAGGAGCCCAGGGTGATTCCGGATGATGTCGCAAAACCGGGTTTCAATATATATAATCAGTCCCGAAACGGAGGAGAGCGGTCTGCATCGGTAAAAACAGGATTATTGTCATGGACAAAGGCAGTCCTGCCGAATCGGGAAAACATGAAGAGCTTGCCGGAACGGGCCCCTCATGCAGCAGCAGTTCTCTACTTCTGAATGGTCCGTTTTTTCCGGCGCGTGTCACGGTTAACGAGTTGCAGCATCATGTTGTGTTCCTTTTCAGCGATTGTATCGAGTGAATAGTTTTCAACCGCAAACGTTCTGGCTTTACAGCCCAGAGTGGTGCGCAGTTCATCAGATTCCGACAGTTTTATGACAGCCTCCCGGATACTGCCCGTTTCAGTACTGCATAACCACCCGGTTTCACCATGCCTGATCACTTCTCTGATTCCAGGTGAGTCTGCGCCTATGGATGGCAGTGCGCAGGCCATAGATTCAATAAGCGTTTTCGGATGTCCTTCATAGAATGATGGGAGAATGAATAATTTCGCTCTGTTCAAATAGAGTGGAAGCTCATTATTCGGGATATTTCCTTTCCAGTCGATATTCAGATTCAATGCCAGACCTTTTGCTTTCAGCTCTTTTTCCTGCACGCCCGTGCCGACGATGACGGTTTTAAGGTTCAGGCCATGTAGCGCGTCAAGAAGTGCAAAAAGGTTTTTCTGAGGTGTCAATCTTCCGATAAAGAGCAGGTCGATGTCTTTACATAACGAGGAAGGGGAAAAAATCCTTGTATCAACATAGTTGGGAACTACACTGATTTTACCTGAGGTTTCAGGAATTCTTGACATGATGCTTTCTTTCATCATGGCTGTTGTTACCTCGATACTGTCTGCGGAACGGAAAATTTTTAACTCATCATTCAGTGCTTTTTTTGTCAAGTCAGAATCAACACCGCTTTCTTTGGCTATAAAGTCCGAATGCATGTAGCCGCATCGGGCGATCATCGGCTTTCTGAAGATTTTTGCTGCCCTCAAGGCTTCAAGAGCGCCGGGGGTCTGGTTTGATTTTATGATGTCCGTTTTTTGCAGCGTCTTTGCATGCAGAAGAGGTATCATTCGTGTGTAGATGCTTGCCGGAAGCTTCCATTCATTGCAGAGTATTTCAATGCCGGGCAGACGGTCGGCAAAGAGTAGATGGTCTTTTTTTCCATAGGTGATGAAAGAGATCGTCACTTTTTTTTCAAGATATTTTCTGTAGAGAGCAACCTCCCTCTCGAACATGCCAACGCGTGCCCAGTTTTTCAGGGATCCCTTGCGGGTGAAGAACAGGGTGATGTGCATGGTTTATTCTCTTTTTTTCTTCTGTTTTATGTATTGGGTAAAATAGCTGTTTTTAGTCATAGTCCGATATGAAAGCAGGCCGGAAAACCCCAAATCGTGAATGATGCTCTACGGTGAACACTCCATCGGAAAAAAGACGTAAGAGGAGTCAACACTGCTCTGACTATAAGAGCAGTTGGAAAACCGCATAGTTGAGCGGCCCCTGGATTATGCCGCAGTGACGTGATCCTGCTTGGCGTGAATTCCGCATTTGCCGGCATCATCTTTCCGACATATTTAAGGCTGTGTGAAGACAGATATAAATGCTCTGATTTCGGCAGGTATTTGGTTTTCGGGAAGAGAGGTGTATTTTTAAATATCGATAAGAAAACTCCTGCCGTTTTCTGTATAAAATTCTCCTTGAGTAACTGCGATTCAGTAGGTGACTATGATTTGATACAAAGGAGAAATATATGGATATGTTGATTGCAGGATCAGTATTACTCGGGCTCATTTACATTGATTCAGATTAAAGCGACAATGAAAAAAAAGGGTGTCATATATACCTGCATTACCGGAATGTATGATGAGCTGCTTAATCATTCCTATATTGATCCTTATTGGGATTATATTTGTTTTACTGATAATTTTTCAATTAGGAATGAGCATAATTTTAAATGGGAAATACGAAAAATTTCTTTTGACAAACTGGATAATGTTCGTAACCAGCGTTGGCACAAGCTTCATCCTCATGTTTTATTTCCAGAATATGAAAACAGTATTTGGGTTGATGGCAGTATTGATATTTGTGGTAAAAGTGTTTTTAATGATGTTGATACTGCAATCAATGATGCAAGACCAATATCGATCGGCCCACACCCAAAAAGAGATTGCGTTTACGATGAATGGGATGTCTGTATAAAAAAGGGGAAAGATGATGAGCTGGTGATGAAAAGACAGATTGATTTGATGAAAAAAAAGGGCTTTCCTTCACATGTTGGCCTCTTCGAGACAAGTATAATATACCGAAAAAATCATGATCTCACGATCAAAAAACTTATGGATGAATGGTGGTGGTGGATTAAGAATTACTCCAGAAGGGATCAGCTTAGTTTTACGTATGTCCTGTGGCAAAATAATATTACAATAACGTTATTGTCAGATAATCCGTACAGAAAAAATCCGGAAATTAGAATTCTGGTCGGAAAGAATCATATAACAAAAGAGGAGATTCTTGCCCAAGCAAAAAAACGCAGGAAGGGTTTTAAGAAAATAAATAGCAGCATACGTGCACTTTCGGATTCATTAAGAAAAAAAGTGTCTTTATTTTTTGTTGGCTTAATACGTGATAAAAAGTGAGGCATAACAAGTAAAAAAACATGCACCGAAAGTTCCTGTTGATCAGCTTTCTTGTGGGCGTTTTAATGCTTTGGCTTTTTTATGGATAAATATTCTGAAGTGAAAAATCGTGGCTTGTATTAAAGGATGACATATATGCTAATAAGCAAAAAGAAAAAAAACAGGATAAAAAAGTTTTTAAAAGAGAGGATGCGAAGGTTGCAGGCATATAAAAATTTCTATCTTCAGCACTACCCGGATAAAAAGCACAGCCTTTCCAAAAAACTTATTGTATCGCTGACATCATATCCATCAAGATACAGTACATTGAAACTGACGCTCATGTCACTTTTGTCTCAAACTGTCAAGCCGGATATCGTGATTTTGTGGGTTTATAAGGAAGACCTTTTTTCGTTGCCGAAAAAAATTTCAAAGCTGAAAAAAAGAGGCCTGATAATTAAAAGCGTTGATACGGACCTGAGAAGTTATAATAAGCTGATTCATGCTTTAAAAAAATACCCTGAAGATTTTATCGTAACAGCTGATGATGATGTTTACTATCCGGAAAATTGGCTTGAATCACTGATAAACAGTCATGTTGAGTCGAAAAGAGAGATACTGTGCTGCAGGGCCCATCGAATCAGTAAAGATAAAGAGGGTTGTCTTTTACCCTACAAGGAATGGGAATGGGAGACGGGATCGCTCTGTGATGATGAATATATTTTTCCTACAGGGACAGGTGGGGTTTTGTATCCTCCGGAAAGTCTGCATAAAGAAGTGTTTAATGAGAAAATTTTTCTGGAAAAATGTGAATATGCAGATGATATATGGCTTTACTTTATGTTCAGGTTAAATGGTTATATGGCTAAGAAAGTTGACGCCAGTTTAGATTTTTACTCCTGGAGAGGAACTGAAAAAAATGGCTTGGCAAGAATTAATGTTGTTAATAAGAAAAACGATATTCAGATGAAAAATCTGATCGAGGTATATGGTAATCCACTCGATTATAAGCGATTCTCAACGAAATAGAACGCGGGCCGAAGAGTAACCGGTTTTTAAATAGCTGAAAGATATGGATTCCTGGAGCAGTATTGATTTTTTGTATTCAAAGATTTTTTAACAGCATTCTTGAAAGATAATATACCGGGAGTGAAAGCTTTTTTGGGAAGTATTCCTTATGCATCATTTTTTGATGAATCTGCTCGGAAAATATCCTGTAGCGATGTGCAATTTCATCAATACGAAGTATGTTGCATGGTTTATTGTAGCTTTCAATGTTTTCTGAAAGCCTGTCGATCATTTCGATAACATCTTCTTTTCCATCAAAGAGCAGGCCATTCTTTCCGAGCAGTTCCGGGTAACTTGAATTGTTGCGTGCAACGGCCGGAAGACCGCAGTGCAAAGCTTCCAGAAAGCTGTTTGAGCATGGTTCGCCGACGCTTGCTGCTATGAAGATGTCCTGTTCCCTCAATTTCTCTGCAAGTTTTCCTGAGGGAAGGGGATCAATCATGGTTATGTTTTTAAAAGGCCGGTCATAATTGCCGATGAAGATCATCGAGTAGCGACTGAAATCAAGATGCTCGTCAAGGTAATGCAGTATGTCGAATCCCTTTCTTGGATTCGATGACCAGGTGGTGGTGACAAGTCTTATTTTCCTGAGCTGCGAATCACCTATGGTGAGAGTGGCTTTTGGATAAAAAATATCCTGATCCGGAGCATTGATGATGCAGGTTTCAAAGCGGTTTTTTTTCATTCCCTGCCGATACGATTCTTTCCTGCTCCATTCCGACTGGAAAATCGTGCCGTCGGCGACAAGGTCGTTGCAGTAGAAGATTTTCCGGTCTGTGCCTATGCCGATTTCACCTCTTGTATGGAAAAGGGGACCGTCAACCCTGTGGATGAAAATCTTTTCTCGATATTTCAGCTTGAGTCTGAGTGCCTGTTTCTGGAACTGGTGACTGTTGAAAAGAATGATATCAGCGTGTTCTGGCGTATCGGCGTAGTTGTCCTGTTTTATGAACTGTTGGCGAAGCGCTTTCAGAAACTGATTGCCACCGCCCCACGGCTTGTCGGTAAATTCCCAGAGGATATGGATCAGTGGGTTATTGGGCGCCATGCTTTTTTTTTGTGAGGCATGTTCCTTCATGGAAAAAACGGTTGATAATCGTTGATTTTCGTTGCTTTGTAAATCCGATTTAGCCCAGCCAGTGATGGATATTACAGGGATTAGTTTTTTGCTTCAAGGTGATTCAGTAAATTTTCTGCTGCTGAAGGTGTAATCATGCCGGTGAATTTTTTCATGTATTCCTCTCTTTTCATTTCAGTCATCTGATATTTTTTCAGCGGTGCTGAACCGAAATCCCTGATGAAATCCGGTATTTTATGGCCCCATACGGCGCCATTCAGGGAAAACAGGCTTCCCTCGGAGGTCGGACACCAGAAATGCTGGTGAGGGTCATAAAAGAGTTCATCCGGACACTGGAGGTTGATGAAGGGAGTTCCGCAGTAGATTGATTCGATAACTGCGGTTGAGAAATAGCCCATGCAAAGCTCGGCAATGGAAAGGAGCTCCTGCAGTTTTGACGGGTACTGCTGGGATTCATCGTCATCGATGATGAGGTCGGCTTTTTCGTAGACCGCTTCGCTGAAATCAAATTTTCTTCTGGGCTTGACGACAAGATGCAGATTGTTTGCATCACAGAAAGCTCTCACCGCTGTGATGACGGCAGGTTCATTCCATCCGTTGAAAAGCCATTTCCGGCCTACCGGTTCCTGCAGTATCCTTTGCAGAGCTGAGAGATTTCTTGAAAACCTCCGCAACAGCGGATCGATTGTAAACGCATTGTTTTCAAATTCCTTCCGGATTCGCCGCTTTATATGCAGTCCGGCAAATGCAGCCTGCCAGGCAAAGCTTTTTTTATGTTTTTTTGAATCGCTGTATGTATACGGCAGGTAAACAAGTATGTTTTTCAGTGGAGGAATGCCGAATTTTCTGCGTATCGCGCTCTTGTTTATGGTCAAAAGTTCCGGTCCGAACATCGTACAGCCGGCAGGGTGTATTTCGGTGTGTTCCGGAGCGAAGTAGGTAAGTCCATTTTTGACATGGCTTTTAAAAAAAGCAAGTCCTTCGTTGAAAAAGTTTTCCGTGTAGGGAGAAAAAATTCTTCTGAATCCATGGCCCATCTCGCCTGGCTTTATATTCTTTATTTCCTTGAAGCTGTCCGGGCCATGCATTATCATAACCCAGTTTCCCCTGAAGCTGTCAAGAAATGCCTTGTCGAGGATGAATTCCGGCGGACTGAGTGAGATGAAATAATCAATATCGGTTCGAGCTGTGACTGCACGATTATGTTCAGATTCTGCTGTGAATGCTCTTGCAGTAAAGTTCTTATCGTTCAGCCCCGCAAAGGGAGACTTGCTGATTTCCGGGAAGATGTACCCTTTTGCACTGTCTTTTGACGTGGAATAATAATCATGCCAGCATTCTACGGTATGGCCTCTTTTCAGAGCAGTTTCAATGATGGATGCAAAATGCCTGAAATTATTTGCCCGATTGATAAGAAAGGCGAGTTTCATGGCTGTACCCGTTTTCCGTTTTCCCCGTTTACCGGGAGCGTAGCTAATACATTTGCAAAGAGCTGGTTGTAACAAAATTCCTCAGAAAGGTTTAATGAGAAATCTGCAAGTTGTGTGTGCATTTTTATGGGGTAGTCCAGGCTTTTGCACAATGACTTGTTGAACAGAAATGGGGAGGCTCTGAATGCATGGTTTTTTACTGTTTCGGCAAGTTTGACGTTTCCCGAAATAAAACTGGGCGTTCCGCAGGCCATGCTTTCATAAAAAGTTCTCGGATTCCAGTCGTTGTGAGAAAAAATCAGGGTCATTGCAGTTTTTCTGTAAAGTTCGCCAAGGTCATGCTTGCCGAGCTTGTTCAGATACTCGAAATCAATGTTCTTTTTTCTAAGAATATCGAAGCATTCCTCTGCATAGTTTTCTGATTTGATCGTTCCGCAGAATAATATTTTTTTTCCTTTAAGCGCTTGTCGGGTAACTTTTTTGGCGAATCTGAGCTGTCCTTTTCTGTTGTGTATGGCTGCAGGATAAAGCAGAATGTTCTCTCTTCGTGTATTCCTGCAATAAAAAAACTGCCGGTCGTATTCGGGGATGGGTTTGACAAAGGTACGGTCTTCAATGATGGCAAGTCCATGTTTATGAAATGATTTCGGGATTCGATTGCCGACCGGATAGAGTATTTTCAGCGTTGCTGTATTCTGTAGCGGATCATCCGGATTGAAGCTGCCGAGTGTTCTTCCGAAAAAGATATCGATATGCTGGAGTGCCTGTTTTTCCAGAGGTTGTATGGCCCCGGTTTCATCAAGGAAACAGAGTTCGTTTTTATTGGTGTGAAAATAGATCTTCAGGGAGGTATGGGTATGCATGTACTTTGGAAGCCAGTATACCCATCCGTGATGGGCCTGTTGTTCTGGCTGGTGGTGAAAACCGCGGAAAAGTATCGATCTATACGTTTTGTCAATGTATTCAATCGCATGTCTGTGTATGGGCATCTTTATTCGGTTTTTTACTGATATTTTTCAGGTGCAGCCGTAAAGATTTTCAGGTGAGGCCGTCGGTGTACCTGGTCATTTGCCGATGCAGTTTCCTTGTTCCTGTTCTTGATCGCCCTGTTCCGAAAAACCATGGCGGTCCTGGGGATTTTAGCCTCGAAATCCGTCCCCTGTGCCAGAGAACGGTTTTTTCCAGCCAGCATAAGGCTTACAGGCGGAATTCCGCCAGTCCTGCGGTTCAGGATAGCCTTCAGGTCTTGTTTATTCGCTGAGGAGGTAATATAAGCGTCCGGATCGATGATGTATTTACAGATTTCCTCAACATCTATCAGATCTTTACGGGCATGCGGCATTCCAGGGTTTTCCGGGTAATGTCAGAAAAGCACAAAATCGGACATGAACTCTTTCCAGAGCGGCAACTGGCTCGCATATTCGTTTTCCGCTGCAGTCGCAAGAGCGTTTTCAATGACAGAAAAGCGTAACCGGCTGTCGTTCATGACTCCGAGCGTACATTCCGCCAGCGCTTCAGCATCTCCGATGTTTGCCAGAAATCCGTTCCTGCCATGAGCTATGAGATCAGTGGCCTGTCCGACAGTCGTGCTTATCAGGG
Source organism: Chlorobium sp. (assembly GCF_049593655.1). NCBI lineage: Bacteria > Pseudomonadati > Chlorobiota > Chlorobiia > Chlorobiales > Chlorobiaceae > Chlorobium > Chlorobium sp. The sequence goes on along the minus strand of NZ_JBAWHG010000054.1, from coordinate 53,659 downwards.
GAATGCCGCTTGCCATCGATTCGAGAACGGCTTTCGGACCGCCTTCGTCTCTTGATGTTATAATGTACGCATCCAGCGCATTGTAATAGGTGCCTATTGCGGTATAGTCGTCGAGAAATTTGTGGACATAGGGTAGTTGCATCGATTCCAGCCCTTTACGCACATAACCTCTCGCCGGCCCGGTCAGGAGCACAAAGAGTTCCGGGATGGAGGCCTTAAGAATTTCAACGGTTTTCAGGAAGATGTCAGGACCTTTGACAAGTTTCGGTTCAAGGCCTTCCTTCCATCCGTTGCCGTCTTTCTGGAAAGAACCTATGACCACGGCCTGCTCGGGAATGCCAAGTTCTTTTCTTGCTGCGGTTCTCAGTTCGGAAGTTGTTTTCCTGAAATAGCCGGGATTGATGCCGATGGGGATTCTGAATACTTTGGAGCGCCCGATTCCGGTGTCGAGCACCACCTCTTCCATGAACCGGCAGCTTACCTGGATACGGTCGATCTCCTTGTGGTGCTGACTGATGGTCTTCAGCATTTTTCTTGAGCTTTCATCGTGTTCAGGGTTGCCATGGTAGTAAGGGAATGCGATGCGGCAGCAGGGTTTTTGCCAGTGTTCAAGGATTTCGTATCGGCTCATGTTGAAAAAACACTGGTTTTTCATGAGTCTGCGCTTGCAGCTGCTGACTACATCGATACCGAGCATCCCGCACAGAGCCCCAAGTTCTACGGCATCCCAGTAGAGGCTCCAATTGGCACGATCGCCCTTGATGAACAGTTTGCTGTATGGTTTCCAGAACAGCGATTGTAGACTGTATGTGATGTTTTTCAATGATCGGTATTGAGTTTTATGGGCCGAAAAAGCCTTTTCTGATTTTTTTGATGAATGACATGTTTTTATGCCCGGCCATTTTATGGTCGTGCCATTTTGTGATGGCCTGATAATATTCAGTGGCGATGGTTTCTTGTGAATAGCGCTTCAATACGCTTTGTCTGGCGCGATTTCCGATTTTTTTTCTGGTTTCCGGATCTTTCAGCAGTTCCAGGCAGTACTGCCATTCATCGGCAGTCGAAGCGAAGAATCCATTTTCGGCGTGTGTGATGACCCTTTTGTGGGCATCGGTAGGGCTGCATATTACCGGTATGCCGTAGGCCATGTAGTTCAATACTTTGTGCGGTGACTTGACGGCTTCAAGGACGGGGACGATCCCGATATCGGATTTCTGTATGAACTGCTGCCACGAGCAGGGGTTGCTCCAGGCATCCTTCACCGAAAGCTGCCAGGCAACCCCTTTTTGGAATCCCCATTCATTATTCCATTTCGGGTTTTCCTCGGCAGCCCATCTGAATGCGTAATTTCCCTGCTGGAGGATCCTGTGTAATGGCTCAACGAATTTGTAATAATTGACTCCGATGCCGTACCATGTTACACTGGGCCTCTCTGTTTCACGATGAACCTTGATAAAATCCGGATCAGCTTCATGAGAATCCGGCACTGTTGCGCTCGGAATGTTCAGGCCGTTGCTGATCAGTCTGTCTTCCAGCTCATGGTTTGAGCAGATAACGAGATCGACCAGGGAATTAAGATTCAGGGTTTCTTCTTTGCTGATGGAATCGCATAGATCAAGAATAGCCAGTTTATCGGCTTTATTCCTGAATTTTTGGACTTTTTTGATGCTGTGAATGTGCTTCTGAAAGATCAGGGTGTCGTATGCATTGAAATCCGGATCCGTTACGGAACAGCCAAGCACCTCGGAGGATATGCCGGTTACGCTTTTAAGAATTTCATGGTGATTGAAGGCGCGTAACCGATTTGAGGTTCTGTAAACCATTTCAGGGTGGGACCTGAATTCTTTCCAGCTTTTCGGGCACCAGAGGAGTTTGGTCATATCAATCGTTTATGACGTTGCACTGTTGATCGATACCAGGCACTTGAGCGTGAATTTCATGAATTTTGAGGCTGCGGGTTTGTAGTACTTCTGCAGGACTGATGAATGGTATATCTGCAGCGTTTTTTTTCCTTGCTGTGCGTTTTTCCTGCAGCAGTACCACCATTTTCTGCCCATCGCTATTTTGAACCCTTCAGGGGAGAACTGCTGTGTTTCACTGTTGATTTTTACGAGGCGTTCAAGCCATGCCTTCGCGTTCACAAGGTCTATATCTCTGCGGTTATCAGCGATCCGCTGGTGGGTGTCAAGTTCCTGCGAAGTTATTTTTCCGGTGAACCGGAGCAGGTAAGCTTCCCTGATTCTGCGTGCATTGGTTATTTGAAGATTCGCCTTTTTGCTGCTTATCTGTCCATCGTGTTCCCTGAAGTATAGCAATGTATCAGTGAGATTGGCAAAGCGGGTTTTCGGTGCAAGGGATGTCCAGTAGTTGTAGTCCTGAGTGTACACGAGATCGGCGGGGTAGGGGTGCTCTTTCACCAGTCCGGTTCTCATGATAACGGTCGGGTGAAAAAAACAGGTATTGAAAAGCAGGGCGATTTTGAGCTCCTCGTCCGATTCGGGCTGTATTCTCGTATTTTTGAGTTTTCCCTTCTTGATCAGGCGCATGGCGGTGCCGGAGACACCGGTATCGGGATGGCTGTCCATGAAACGCACCTGGGTTTCAAGCCTCTGCGGGAGGCTTATGTCATCGCAGTCCATGCGCACGATGTATTCGCCCGCTGCCGCCAGAAGTCCTGCATTCAGGGCATGGACGGTGCCTCGGTTGGTCGGGAACCGTTTCAGCACGATCCGCGGGTCCCGGTATGATTCGATTATCTCGACGCTCCGGTCAGAGGAGCCATCGTCGATAATGAGAAACTCGAAATCCCGGAAGGTCTGGAGCAGCATGCTGTCGATCGCCTCCCTGAGGTAGCGCTCGCCGTTGTGTACGGGCATGAGGATGCTGACTCTTGGTGATGCCATCGGCTTACGTTTCGTTATTGGCCATCGTAAGAATGGTGCCTGCCATCGAATGGTCGGAAAAGTGATCCTCGACATGTTTGCGTCCGCATTCGCCCATCGAAGCGGCAAGTGCCTTGTCGGTCAGAAGCGTGACGATCCTTTCGACGAGGGCGGCGTGATCGCCGTGGTGAACCACGAAACCTGTTCGACCGTCAACGACCGCTTCTGCAAGGCCTCCGGTTGTACTGACCACGACCGGCAGGCCGCATGCGCTCGCTTCGGGGATAACCCTTGGCAGGCCTTCCTCCTGATAGTAAGGAAAATAGACCGGTTCGGAGGTCAATGCAAAGAGATCCGCGGCATGGAGGAGCTTCGGGAGCTCTTCGTTGGCGACAGGCGCTTTTATGATGACGCGACCATCGAGGCCGAGTTCCCTTACCAGGTGTTCAATCAGCAGGATTTCCGGTTCCAGTGGGTGGCTGACAATCATGTAACGAGCCTCAGGAACCACTTTGATGATGGCCGGCAGAGCCATGATAACGTGGCGAAAACCTTTGACCGCCATCATCCTGCCGACGGTAATGATGAGGGCGCTGTCAGGCTCGATGCCGAACTGCCGTCTCAGTTCGGTTTTTTTCCCGGGTTCAGGTTCGGGCCTGAAGATGCGGGTATCGACGTTGCAGCCAAGGACAAGGCTTCGGCAGGAAAGCGCTGGGTACATCGAGCGCGCGAGCTTGTCGAGCGACCGGCTGACCGGCATGAAAAGGTCTACGGTGCCGAGTATACGGTTGATTTTTCGAAGCGAGCCTTTCTTATTTGGGAAGACATGCCTGGTGATGTCTGTGCCGTGCGAGGAACAGAAGATCCTGAAGCCGAAGAGCGCTTTCAGGCGGTAGATGACCTGCAATTCGTCCCAGGTTGCCGCTACGAGTATGCAGTTTCGTTGCGAAGCGAGCTCCCGAAGGAGTTGGGGCAGGCGGTAGAGCCAGTGGAGTTTTTTCCAGTCGCGTCCCCGGATGTAGCGAACCTGATCCGTGGATTTTGCCTTCAGGCGCTTATGCGTCCGTGTTCGATGCGTGAGCACAATGGCAGGGTAGCCGTTGGCGGTGAGGGTGTCGAGCAGGTTTTTTGCCCAGAACGCGATGCCCCCGTACTTTTCCGGCGGGAATTCGGAAGCAAGGATAATGAACCGGGGTTGTGCTGCATTTTCTTCAGCAGTCGGCGGAGAGACCCTGTTTTTCGGTTTTTTGCTGGTCATGCGCGGCCTCTTTTTTGTTCGAGTTGCTCCTGAAGGTGCAGTTCAAGGTTCCTGACCATGGCTCCGATGGTGAATTCCCTGGATACCCGTTCATATCCGGCTTTCCCGAAGGCGGCCATGCGTAAAGGGTCGTCGATGAGGATATTGACGGCATTGGCGATGGCCTGCGGGTTTTTTGACGGGATGATGATGCCTGTGGCGCAGGCAGGGTCGGTTGCGGTCGCGCCCATCAGTTCACGGGCCCCGTTGACATCGGTGGCAATGACCGGTTTTTGCATGGCCATGGCCTCCATGACGACATTGGGCATACCTTCGAAAAGCGATGCAAGGACGAAAATGTCGCAACCCCTGAGCAATGGGTAGATATCTGCAGTGAAGCCGAGGAAGATGAAGGAGTCTTCGAGTCCGGCTGATTTCGCCTGGGCTTTCAGTTCCGGTTCAAGTTTGCCTTCGCCGGAAACTGCGAAGACGAGGTCGCTGCGCTGTGTCCGCAGGATGGCGGCAGCCTCGATCAGGTAGGTGAACCCTTTCTGGTCGGAGAGGCGGCCAGCGCTGTAAATGATTTTTTTTCCCGGAAAGCGTTGTGTGAAGTCATGCGCTTCGACATGGTCCGGGATGTCGAGGCCATTGTAAATGACTTTGACGAAGTTTCGGTCGAACCATCCGTATTCGGCATAGGCGGCCCTGATTGTTCCGCTGTTGGTTATGATGCCGTCGGTGAGGTTCGTGAGCGTGAGCTTGTGTTTCCATTTGCGGCTGCAGAGCAGCATGCCGTGCCGGGCGAGCACGACAGGCGTTCCTGCGAGTCTTGCTGCAAGGCCTGCCACTCTGACATCCTTGTTCAGGTTACAGATAAGAATATCGGTTTTATGCTTTTTCAGCCATGCGGCGATCTTGAGCGTGGTGAAGGGCGCGATGTCCCCCCGTATTTCAAACACATCGGTTCCAACCCCTTTTTCCGCGGCGTATCGAAGGATTTTGGAGTTTTTCTTGCTGGCAAGCACGACGTTGTGCCCCTTCTCCGTGAGTCCTTTAGCGGCGTTGACCATCCATTTTTCGCCACCGCCGAATTTGTTTCGCCCGATAGAGTTGATGAAGAGGATGTTCATGCTGCCCTCCTCTTCGTGAGGATCTCGCTGCAGAATTCGAGCAGATCTGTGCGCATCCGCTCGGTCGAAAATTGCTGCGTGACGGTTTCGCAGGCATTCGCAGCAAGCCGTTGCCGCTCCTCCGGGTTTCGGAGGAGGTCGCTGAAGATGGATGCAAGGTGTGCTTCGTCACCATAATGGACAAGGAAGCCGTTTCGGCCATCGCTGATGAGTTCGTCGGCGCCTCCGGAGAAGGTACTGACCGGTACGCTCCCTAGCGCCATGCTCTCCAGAAGAGCGTTGGCTATTCCTTCGGAGGTGGATGAAGATACAAACAGGTCGCAGGCGAGCAGCATGGGATAGGGGTTGTCGAGATTGCCTGCGAAGTGGACCTTGTCTGTTATGCCGAGTTTACTGGCCAGTCGTTCGAGTGATTCCCGTTCAGGCCCCTCTCCGGCAATGACGAGTCCTGCCCCGGTGGATTCAGCGCATGTTTCTATGAATCGGGCAAACGAGCGGAGGAGGAAGTCGAAGCCCTTGCGGGGAATGAGCGCGCCCGCTGCGGCGATCATGAACCCGAACGATCTGGAGTAAGGGGCCTTCGATCCCTGATCAAGTGCCTTCCGGTCGATTCCGTTGTAAATCACTCTGATCTTTGACGTATCGAGCCATGGAGTGCGGGAGAGCGTCTCCCGTATTCTTGCTGCGTTGACGACAATTCCATCAGCGAAAAGGCCGTAGACCAGTTTCTGAATGGCGGTGTCTTGAAGTGGCCGGTCGATGCCGAGCCTGAGAATGTTGGCGGCCCCGGTGATTCGACAGGCGATACCGGCGAGCACGTAGTCTTTTCGTTTTGTGGGAATGACGACATCGACTTTTTCCCTGCGGATGATCCTTACCAGACCCGAGATGGTGATCGGATCGAGTTCCATGAGGAAAGGCAGGCGAACTTTTTCGATGCAGAAACGGTCACCGATTCGCGGGTCCCGGTAGGCGAGGATTGCACGGTGCTTTCCACTGAGCGATTCAGCAGCGAGCTTTGTCCATTTTTCGTTACCGCCCCAGCCTCTGCCGGCCGAGTTCAGGAAAAGGAAATTCATGCAGTACATCCCGGTACGTTCAAGCTGCATAGCCCGATAACCGGGTGTGCAGTCCTCTGGTTCTGAACCAAAGTTACAAAAAAACCTCACCTCGCCTAACACGATGTTGCGGCTCTGTTTGAACCTGCGGATTTGACGAATTTTTGCTGACGGACTTTTTTTTTTGTTACGATTGTGTTACGATTATGAAAATATTGTGTCAACATTCCGACCGGAATCCTTTTTCGGAATAACTGTATGTGTTGCTGATGGTTGATCTGACTCGAGCCCGGGTGCTTGGCAAAGGATCTTCGAGGCTTTGCTACGTTCACCCCGATGACGAGAGAAAGTGTGTCAAGGTGGTCTATACGCGCAGGAAGGAGATCATCGAGGAAGAGCTCAAATATTATCGCCAATACGAGCGGCGTGGCGTTTCGTGGGATATGCTTGCCCGGTCGTACGGTATCGTGCACACCAATATGGGCGATGGTGCGGTTTTCGGTCTTGCGCGAGATTTCGACGGAGAGATATCGCTGACGCTTGACCGGTATCTTCCGGTGATGCGGGGGTCTGCTTTCGAAGGAGAGCTTCGAGCTGCTCTTGAGGTTTTCAGGGCCTATCTTTTCCGCGAGAGGATCGTTCTGAGGGAGCTCAAACCCGATAACGTCGTCTACCAGCGCATCTCCCCTGAGTCAGGCCGCCTTGTTCTCATTGACGGTGTCGGCAACAACCAGTTCCTGCCCATTGCCAATTACTCCCGCATTTTTGTCCGCCACCTGCTCAAAAAGAAATGGGCCAAATTCGAACAGTTACTCAATACATAGCTGTTGAGCTATACGGTTAGGCCGGGCTTGTCGATTTGCCTTGCTTCAGGCAGTGCTCTTTCCGGTATGTTGAACTTCAGTTCGTTCCTGTCATTCACGAAGTTCCGGGATGATACGCTGGGCGTTTTGTCAGCATCAGCCGGTCTTTACGGGCATTGAGCCGGCGTTATGATCGTGGAACTGTCTGGAGTTACCGGTTTGAAACAGGAGGGGGTCAGGCCTCTTTCTGCTTTGCGGTGAACTGGATGTCGTGAAGCTTTTTATACGCGCCGTCGAGGGCGAGCAGTTCCTCGTGGTTTCCGAACTCCAGTACCTTGCCTCGTTCCATGACGATAATCCTGTCGGCATTTCTGACCGTGGAGAGCCGGTGGGCGACGACAAGCGCAGTGCGGTCTGCCATTGCGTTGTCGATCGCTTCCTGAACCACTTTTTCGGATTCGTTGTCAAGCGCGCTGGTGGCTTCGTCGAAAATGAGCAGTTCCGGGTTTCTTGCCATGGCTCTGGCTATGGCAAGCCGCTGGCGCTGGCCGCCCGAAAGCTGGATGCCGCGGTCCCCTATCTGGGTCTGGTACAGGTCCGGCTTTTCCATGATGAAATCGTGAGCGTTGGCAAGCCTGGCAGCCCGTTCGATGCGTTCGTGATCGATGCCATCCCGCATGCCGTAGGCGATGTTCTGCTCAATGGTGTCGTTGAAAAGGATTACCTCCTGGCTGACTACCCCGATAAGACGGCGAAGCTGTTTGTAGTCGTACTCGCGTATGTCGACACCGTCGATGGTGATTTTTCCCGAGTCCACGTCATAAAAGCGCAGGAGCAGGTCAACGGTGGTTGATTTGCCGGATCCGGACTGGCCAACGAGGGCGACCATCTCTCCTTTCCTGATTTCGAAGCTCACGTTATCGAGCACCATGGGAGCTTCCGGTTCCCTGCGATATTTGAAGGAGACGTTTTCAAACTTTATCGTATGTGAAAATCTGCTGATCTGCCTGTTGCCGTTTTTGATCTCAGGAGGCGTGTCGAGGAGTTCGAACAGGCGTTCCGCAGAGACCATGCCGACCTGCAGCTGTGTGCTTACATTACTGAAAGTCTTCAGCGGGCCCATTACCGAATACAGGGTGAATGCAAAGAGCAGCAGCTCTGTTGAGGTCATGCGCCCATCGAAGACCTGCAGGCCGCCGAACCAGAGTACCAGCGCAATTGCCGCGATGAGAAGCGTTTCGTTAAGAGGGTTGATGATGTTTTTCAGGCGGTTGATCCGGATGTCAAGCTTTCTGTAGTCGCGGGTGAACTTCTTGAACTTTACGAGTTCCATGTCCTCGAATACGCTCGATTTGATGACTTTGATGCCGCTGAACTTCTCCTGCAGGATGGAGTTCATGTCGCCCATCATCCAGCGCAGTTTTTTTGCGAGTTTCCTGACCCGTTTCCCGATGATACGGATCAACATGAATATCGCCAGCGAGGTGACCGAGGCGAACAGCGTCAGCTTCCAGCTCAGCAGCAGCAGGACGCCGATATAGACCAGTATGGAAAAAGGGTTTTGCAGGAAGTTGATGAAGGTTGAGTTGATCGTGCTGTTGACCGTGCTGACTTCGTTGTGCACATAGTTCATCAGGGTGCCTACCCTGTTGTGATTGAAATAGTCGAGCTGCATCTCGATAATGCTGCCGAAAACGTCATCCCTGAGTTTTTTAGCCGTACGGGTCTGTATTCGGAAGATGAGCTGGCCGTTGATGTAACTGAACAGGTTTTTGAAGAAGAACGCCACGATGAGAAAAATGCAGATCCTGAGCAGTGTCTCCTGTTTTGTCGCTCCGGAGAACACGCGCTGAAACCTGTTCATGGCCCAGGCTTTGATCTGTTTGGAGTCGGAGAGATCTTTGGGAAACACATCGGGTGCAGCCTTCGGGCTTTCGGTTTTTATTTTCGAAGCAGCCATGCCGAACAACTTTGCGTCGGGGACGGTCTGTTCGTTTGCGACTGCAGATGTCCTGGCGCTTTCATCGGAGGCGAAGACTGCGTTGAGCAGCGGCAATACGGAATAGATGGAGATGACGCTGAACAGCGAGGTCAGCATGCTGACGAAAAAGACGAGCAGGATTTTCCCTTTGGAGGGGGCAAGATATGTGAGAAGCCTGAGATACGGGTTCATGAGAAACGCTGGTTACTGGAGAGCGCTGGCGGTCTGGCCATCTGAAAAGCCTCTTGCCTTCCGGATGGTTAGCGATTCCGAGGGCATGGCTGTGCAGGCAATGTACACCATTTTTCAAACTTTGCATACCTGCGGAGATTCCGCAGGGTTTGGATGCGGTCAGCAACCGATTCTGATAGTCACGGACATATCTGACGTGCACTGTTGGATGCAATGTCCTGCCTGTTGATTCGAGTCCCATGGTAAAGCCCGTTGGAATGAATGGTGAAAAAAATGTAAACTGAAGAGATGGTCTGCATGGGAAAAGTCCGGGGATTGTTATCCCTGACGAAAGTAAAAACAGGGATTCGTTTTCAGTAAGCACCGATTTATGGATAAAAATACCAAACGAGTAGTGATTGTGGGTTCCAAGCCGAATGCAGATATCCCTGACGGAGATGCGCTTTACTGTGCCAATGGCGCTATTGGCTATTATGCGGAAAGTGTCAAACGATTCCGGAGAACGGTAAGTGTCTTGAACCCTGACCTCATCCATCCCAAAAAGAGGAGGGATGGAGCGTCGAGAAAAGATTTTTATCAGAGACAGTGGGAGGCGATAGTCAATTCAAGGCCTGATAAAATGATCCTGACAAGGACTACCAGCATCTCACTGTTGACCGGTATCCTTAAGGAAGCCGGATTCAGTGTCCCTGTTTCCGGGATTTCCGCCTATGAGCGCCGCATGCTTGTCGGCAGAATAAGCGGATGTTACGATCCCATACTTACCGGGGACTTTTTTCGGTTGCCCGTCGATCTGAAAGTTCGTTACGCAGGATCTCTGGCAAGTACATACCTGAAAAGGATTATCAATAAACGGAAAGATTGCGGCTCGACTTTCAGGCCTTCGACAGGGGTGCTGTCCGTTGTTTGCGCAATAGATGAGTACGGGCATGATGCCGAATATATCATAAGCGGTATCGGTGTGGAGAACAGAGGGGACTATTGTGACGGTAAAAACATGCGGCAGAGAGATTTGCGGCCGCATGTTTTTGCGGATATCAAAATTCTTCGTCATCTGGCTCGGCGCTACTCCATGTATACTACTGAGCCGGAACTCATGAAGATCATCGCTCCGCTGGAAGGTAATGGCAGGTTCGGTTGATGCGCATGTTGCCAATGGGGAAACAGAAACGGCTCGCTGGCTGTCTGGCGCAATGCGAGCGCCCTGGTTCTGTTTTTCCCTTGTGCTTCCGGTTTGGATCAGGGAGGAGTGTTGCTGTCCCTGATGACGTTCTGAAATGTCAGATTTCCTGCCGGACGTCCAGCCTTGCCTCGACCGCTCTTGCTACATCATCTACATAGATATCGCACACCTTCCTGGTCGGGGACGCTATCAGGGTGTGGTCGGTGATGTAGGGCGCGAAACGCGTCAGATCTTGCAGGGCTTCACGGTAGAGGCCAATGAGCGGGACGGCAAAACAGGATGCGACGTGGATGAGCGAAGTGTCCGGGGTAACGAGTAGCCGGAGTTTCCGCACCAGCAGCCCGACCTCGTAGATGTTGCGGGTCGAGACCGAGGGACGGACATTGGTGCGTGTTTCGAGACGGAGCTTTGTTGCTCTATCCTGCGGTGCGGAGAAAATGATGAATTGTCTGTCAGGAAAACGGTCGATCAGGGCGGACCATTTTTCTTCTGTCCAGTAGCGAAGAGGTCCTCCGGCGCTGATGTTGATGCCGATGAATTTTCGGTCGGGCATCGAGTCGGCGAAAGACTGCAGTTCCGGCTGGACACGCATCTCGGGGATGTAGGGGCGGCAGGTTTCAGGTGGCGCATCGATGCCGAGCAGGCCGAGTAGTGCACAGTTCTTGGTGACGATGTGGGTATGGTAGGTTATGTCGAGCAGCTGGTCGTAAAGCCCTTCGTGAAAAGGGTTGGCGATGCCGGCCTTGATACGGGCAGGGATGAGGATCGACTGGATCAGGAAATGGGTCGACGGGTGGTCTTTGGTGTTGTAGAGAAGGTCGAACCGGTGAAGGAGTACATCCCTTATGTAGCCGGGAGTGGCTCTTTTGGCGTTATGGACAGCCGTGACGTTCCGGTCGGAGCTGAAAAAGTCGAAAACCGCTTTGGAGAACACGATGACATGGATGGAGAGTTCGGGAAATGCCCTGCGCAGGTTGCCGATGAGCGGCGTGAGCAGTATGGCGTCGCCAAGTTTTTCCTGGGCGAGGATGGCGACCGATTCGAGGCGGCCATCAAAGTCTGCATGGCGTGCAGATCTTTTTCCGACCTTTTGCAGCATGCGGGCGAATGCCTGGCGGAAGCGGCGTTTCTTTTTCCAGTCCTTCGCGGGCGCTGTCGGTGTGACGGGTTTTGTCATTGGGAGCGGTTACGTGTGGCTGCCTGTTGTCGGCAGAATGAGATGAGTTCTTCGTGCATGCGCTGCAGCGAAAATTGCCTGATCACTTGTTCTCTGGCGCGCTGCGCGACTGCTGTACGAAGGATGGGATCGGAATGGAGCTTCCCGAGCGTACGGGCAAGCACCTCCACATCGCCGTAATCGATCAGGAACCCGTTGTCGCCGTCCCTGATGACTTCATCCGTACCACCGGCTTTCGAGCTGACAGGGGCGTTGCCGAGATACATGCCTTCGAGGAGGGCGTTGGAGATGCCTTCGTTTTTCGAAACCATGGCGAAGACATGGCTTTCGGCAAGATGGGGCGCGGGGTTTTGGATGAAGCCGATCAGCTGCGCATGGTTGCCGATGCCGAGTTTGTCGGCAAGAGCCTTGAGTGCGGTTTCCTCCGGTCCGCTCCCTATGATGACGAGGCGTGCGTCGTCGGCTCCGGAGATTTCGATGAAGCGTGCGAAACCGCGCATCAGGAAGTCGAATCCTTTTCTTCCGGTGAGGATTCCCATCGAGGTGACCGTGAATCCAGAGGGTTTGTCCGGGATTCCAGCCGGGAGTTGGCGGTCGATGGTCTGGGTGTCGATACCGTTGTATATGACCCTGATCTTTTCAGCATCCATATACGGCGCTTCGAGCAGACTTTTTCTGATCTTTATGGCATTGACGATAATGCCGTCCGAGAGGGTATGGTAGATCAGGCGGTGCAGAACCGGTATGCTGAGGCGTCTCTGGATGCCGAGCCGCAGAATGTTTGTTATCCCGCATATTCTGGAGGCAAGGCCTGCGAGCAGGTAGTCCTTGCGCTTGGTCGGGATGATGACCTCGATCCGCTCTTTCCGGATAATTTGTATGAGCCTGAAAAGGGTGTACAGGTCGATGTGGCTGACGCAGGGGAGGCGGTATTTTCTTACCGTGAAACGACGCCCGATAACTTCGCGTCGGTAGGCAAGGCAGACCTCATGTTCCTCGGCAAGGGTTTCCGCAGCCATCCGGGTCCATTTTTCCGTTCCGCCCCAGCTCCTTGCGGAGTTCATCAAAAGAATTTTCATGCCGCCGTTGTTCAGGACTTGTGAAGCGAGGAAGATTTTTATTATTCAGCGGATACCCGTCATCGGCCGTGCGATTTTCCCTTCTTCTGACCGACCATCCGGATCTGTTTTTCATCGAGGGATGCCCGGAACAGGTTTTTTGGAAAGTAAGTAAAGGATTTTCAGCCGTTTCCTGCGTATTTTCGTATAATCAGCATCCGGTTCCCGGTTGTATTTCGGGAAAAATAATTGAAATTAATCAATATCAGCCCTGTTTTCCACAGAGAGAGAGAGAGTAGACGATGATGCAGCGCTTTCTTCCTTCAGGGCAGCTGTCTCTGGCCAGGCCCTCTTTTTTTTTCAGCTCCATCGTGCTGATCGGGATCATGCTGCTTTATACTATTACCGGGACGCTGCTGCTTCTGGTTATACCGGGAGGGAAGGAAGCGGCCGGACTTGATCCCCTGCAGTACGATGCTTCAATGGTTGCCGCCATGCGTGTTGCCCAGGTTGCCGGTCAGATACTTGTGCTTGCCCTGCCGGCAGTGCTGCTCGCCCGCCTGCATGCCGGCGGGGGGTTCCATTCAGGGAAACCGCTCGCCTTTCTCGGCATCGCACAACATGTTGCGTGGCGACAGGTTCTGTTTGCCGTGCTCGGTATGATGAGCCTTCAGCCGCTGCTCCATTCCGTTACGGAGCTGCAGGACCTGTTTCTCTGGCCCGCACTCGGTCCGTCTGGCGAAGCGGTTCTCGAAAGCCGCCGTTTGATGGATGCCCTGATAGGAGTGCTTGGCGGCATCCATTCTTTTCCGGAAGCTCTTGCCGTAACCGGTGTTCTTGCCTTTACCCCGGCTTGCTGTGAAGAGCTTTTCTTTCGGGGTTATCTGCAGCAGAATTATTACAAGGCGCTCTCTCCGGCCGGTTCGGTTTTCTTTACCGGTTTTGTTTTTGCGTTTTTTCACCTGAGTGCGGCCAATCTTGTTCCTCTTACGCTGCTGGGGTGGTATATTGGCTATATTTTCATGAAAAGCGGCAGTCTTGCCGTGCCGTTTTTCGTACATCTGCTCAATAACCTTGCGGCTCTTGTTTTTCTTCATGCTGCCGGATCAACGCCGGAGGTTACGGGCGCAAGTGTTGTTTTTTCGCTCTGGTGGTGGCCTGCGGTTGCCGGCAGCCTGCTGCTCTTTGTTTTTTTTATGCACCGGTTCAGGGCCGCCTGTTCCTAGGCCTGAAGCGGTAGGCTCGATACACAACTTTCTGTTATGGGTAAGCTCCTGAGTTTCAATCTGCTGCAGCGGGTACTTGTAGCCGTTGTCGGTATTCCTCTTCTGGTCTGGATTATCAGGCTCGGGGGGCTTCCTTTTTTCATGCTGCTTTTCGTGCTCGCGCTTGCCGCCACCTACGAATTTTACCGGCTCGCCCTCCACAAAGCCGTTCCGCCTCCCCTCTGGCTCGTACTGGTTCTTACGGTGCTGATCCAGCTGAATTTTTATGCGGCCGCCATCGAAACCTGGGAGCTGCTGCTTGGTGTCGTACTGCTGCTTTTTGTGATCGAGCTGTTCCGGAAGGAGGGCTCGCCCCTGCTTAATCTCGGCTCCGTCCTGACGGCGCTCCTGTATGTGAATCTCTCTTTCGGAGCGCTTCTGCAGCTTCGCCGTCACGGTCACAACGGGGAGGGGGAGTCGCTGGTTCTTCTGATGTTCATTTGTGTCTGGGCTGCCGATATATCGGCTTATTTCGGTGGCAGCATGCTCGGCGGGCGTCTTATCCGGCGCAAACTGTTCGAGCGTCTGAGCCCGCATAAAACCTGGGAGGGTTATCTATCGGGACTTGCCGGCAGCATTGCGGCTTCCGCGTTCTGTTTTCAGCAGATGCCCTCTCTTTCGGTGCTGCCTGTCTTTCTGACCGGTGTGCTTATCGGTGCTGTCAGTCCCGCCGGGGATCTTATCGAATCGATGTTCAAGCGCGATGCAGGAGTCAAGGATTCTTCCGCCCTCATTCCCGGTCATGGCGGTGTACTTGACCGATTCGATACCATCATGTTTGTTGCTCCGATCGTTTATTTTTTATCTTCCCGGCTTTAGTCTTGTTCGCCGGGGATTCATGCGTTCAGCATGTTCGCTTCGCACTCTGGTTCTCTGAAACGCGCCTGATCCGGCATAAGCGGCATGCAGGCAAAAGTCAGGGCTCTTTTCCGGACAGGAAAGGGGAGAGCCATGACAAGTAATCGCAGGGTTCCTGCAATACCGGCATTGTGTGGAAAGGGTAGTGCCGTGCGGGATCAAATTTTTTTATATTACCGCATCTTTTCACTCTGAAAAGATGCCGGCTCTTCTTCGGCGGAGAGGGTTAACGCAAGGTCTTGTGATAATGAAAATCGAAAGTCTTCTTTCTGCAGGCTGTATTGCCCTGGATCTCGAACTGGAAACAAAAAACCAGGTCATCGATAAAATGCTCTCGATTGTGTCCGGTCACGCCGGTATCAGAGACGCTCTTCGGTTACGGGATGATGTACTCAGGCGGGAACAGGAAATGTCAACCGGGATCGGAAAAAAAATAGCGCTTCCCCATGCGAAAACGCCGGCAGTCAGTCAACCGGTTCTGGCTCTTGCCACCTTGAAGCAAGAACTCAATTTCGATTCGATCGATAATGAACCGGTCCGGATTATTTTTCTTCTCGCCACTCCGGAAACGATGCTCGCCGAGCACCTGAAGCTGCTTGGTCGCATTACCAGGCTTGCCGGACGTGCCGATTTCCGCGAGCGTCTGATTGCATCGAAATCGCCCTCCGAGGTGCTCGATCTGTTCCGGGAGGAGGAAAAGGATTTCCCTCAGATATAACGCAATCAGTTTAACAGGAGAGGTTTACCGCAGAGTATGTCGCACTATCAGGCTGTCAAGGGGGCAAGGGATGTTTTTCCCGATGAAATGGTTCAATGGAAACATATCGAGGAGGTTGTAAGCAGGCTTGCCGCGATATACGGTTTCAGCGAAATCCGGACCCCCGTCTTTGAATACACGGAGCTTTTTCAGCGCAGTATAGGAGCTTCAACCGATATCGTCGGCAAGGAGATGTTTTCATTTCAGCCCGATCCCGGGGGCCGTTCGATTACGCTTCGTCCGGAAATGACCGCAGGGGTCATGAGGGCGGTGCTGCAGAAAAACCTTTTGGCGGCCTCTCCGGTACAGAAACTGTACTACATCAGCGAGCTGTTTCGCAAGGAGCGTCCCCAGGCCGGGCGGCAGCGGCAGTTTTCGCAGTTCGGAGCTGAGCTGCTCGGGGCGTCTTCGCCTGCTGCGGTTGCCGAGGTGATCATTTTCATGATGCATGTTTTCGAGTCGCTCGGCCTCAGTGGGCTTCGCCTGAGAATCAATACGCTGGGGAACAGCCTTGACCGCAAAAAATACAGGGAGGCGCTCAGGGCCTACCTTGCGCCCTGTTACTCGCGGCTTGACGAAGCATCACGGGAGCGGTTCGAAAAAAATCCCCTGAGGATACTCGATTCGAAAAATCCCGAGATGCAGGATATTGTTGCCGGAGCGCCGAAACTGCATGACTATCTGGGACGCGAGGCTGTCGATGATTTTGAAAAGGTGCTTGCATACCTTTCCGGCAGGGGTATCGACTTTCAGATCGACCATCTTCTGGTGAGGGGGCTCGACTATTACAGCTACACGGCATTCGAGGTGACCAGTTCCGAACTCGGCGCCCAGGATGCTCTCGGCGGGGGTGGCCGGTATGATTCGCTCGCCCTCGAGCTTGGCAGTCCGTCTGAGGTTCCTGCAGCAGGTTTTGCCGTCGGCATGGAGCGTCTTCTGATTGCCATGCAGAAGCAGGGTCTCTTTCTCCAGCAGACTCCTGAGGGTCCCTCGGTTTTTGTTGTCGTGCAGCAGCCGGAGCATTTTGACCGGGCATTCGAAATTGCCGACAAGCTCCGCCGTGCAGGAATCAGCACGGTTATCGATCTTGCCCGCAGAAGCATGAAAGCGCAGCTTCGCGAAGCCAACAGGATGCATGCGGCATCGGCGCTTTTTGTCGGCGGCGACGAACTTGCTTCAGGGCTCTATCCGCTGAAGAACCTTGTAACGTCGAGCCAGGAGACCTTTTCTCTTGACGGCGTGATCGCTCTCCTGCAGCGGCAGGCTGCGGTAAAAGGGAGTTTGTGATGAACAGGCTTCATACCGTTACCCTTTACGGAAAAAAGGAGTGCTGTCTCTGTGACCAGGCAATGGCCGTTCTCCACAAGGCTCAGGCTGCCGAACCTTTTGTTCTCGAGAAGATCGACATCGCTTCGCAGCCCGATCTCCTCGAGAAATACGGAAGACAGATTCCTGTCATACTTGTTGACGGTATCGAGGTTTTCCGCTACCGGATCCGGGAAGACCGTCTCGCCGCCCTTCTGGCTCTGCCGGTTCCATAGAGCGTTTTCCTGAAAGGTTTTTTTTACGATGACAGGCTGTGACGATGCTGAAATTCATTCTTCTTGCCCTGCTGCTCTACCTTGTTTTTCGTCTGGTGCTCAAAACGCTGGGAGGAGGGTTTTTCATAAGGTACAAAGGCGATGATCACCCCGCCGGAGGCAGGGTTCCTCCTTCCGCTTCCCGCAGGGAGGTGGAGGAAGCCGATTACGAAGTGATCGACACGCAGCTCAAGGATGACGAGCGGCCGGAGCGTTAGTATGTTTGACTATTGAGCCTTTTTTTAGTACATTCAAAAACGGGGTTCGAATGGGCGGCGGTTGACTGAAGGAGAAGTGGGGCTTTCCCCACTTTTTTGTTTTCCGAAAAAAAGAACAGATGATCCGGTGATAATGGAAGAGAAAATTAAACGTTGTGTTCTTCGGGTGCTGGAACTGTCTCAGGGTACGAAAGGTGAGGGGGTCTATCTTGTTCGCCTGCAGGTGAAAGGCCCCGGAAAACACAGGAAAATCGAGGTTCTGCTTGACAGTGACGCCGGAATCCGGATCGATCAGTGCTCTTTTTTCGGTCGACGGATCCGCGAACAGATTGAAATTGACACCGAGCCGCCGGTGCTTGCCGGCGAGGATTTCGATCTCGTGGTTTCATCGCCGGGGCTTGGCGAGCCTGTACTGATGTCGAGGCAGTATATCCGGCATACGGGCAGATTGCTGAAGGTTGTCTACAAGGGTGAACAGCAGGAAGAGACGGTAATGACCGGCCGCCTGCAGAGGGTTCTGAAATCCGGAGATACCATTACCGCGCTGGAGCTGGTTCCGGTCACTGCCGGAAAAAAGGGTTCCCGCAGCGGAGGTGCAGTCGTTGAGCTTCCTCTTGAGCGAATCGTCAGGGCTGTTCCGGAAGTGGAGTGGTAGCAGAGAGAGAGACAGGGTATCCAGGAAATTTTTCTTTTTATCAAAAGCACAATCAGCAAAGAGATGGCGAGAAAGCAGGTAAAAGCGGAAGGTCAGGACAGGCGGGCGCAGATTGCCAGCGCGTTCGGTGAAATCGAGCAGTCGAAGATTTTTCTTGACAAGAAAACGGAGAGTGCGGCGGTAAAGATGGATATTGCCGACCTTCTCAAGGATATCATTCAGAAGCAGCTTCGCAAGGACTATGATCCGGAAGTTGAATCCAATATTTTCATCAATCCGGAACGGGGCGATTTCGAGGTCTATCTTCTCAGGAAGATTGTCAGTGAAGTCGATATTCCGGCTATTGAAATCAGTCTCGACGAAGTCCGCAAAATCGATGAATCACTTGATCTGGGGGATTATTATGAGGAGGGGCCGATTCGTCTTGAGGATTATCTGAGCAGGAAATCGATACAGATTATCAAGCAGTCCGTACAGAAAAAGGTTCGCGATCTTGAACGGCTTGTCGTGTATGAAGAGTGCCTTGAAAAAGTCGGTGAGGTAGTTGCCGGCGAGGTCTATCAGGTGCGTTCAAACGAGGTGATTTTTACCTACAATACCTCGAAAGACCACCGGGTTGAACTGGTGCTGCCGAAAGCGGAGATGATGAAAAAAGACAACCCCCGCAGAACCCCCCGGATGAAGCTCTATGTCAAGAGGATCGAACGGGAAAAAGTGAAGGTGCGTCTCGATGACGGATCTATGGTCGAGCGGGAAAAACCCGATGGCGGCATGAAGGTTATCGTATCTCGGGTAGACGACCGGTTTCTCTACAAGCTTTTTGAACACGAGGTTCCCGAAATACTTGACGGTCTCATTGTCATCAAGGGAATTGCCCGGGTGCCCGGCGAAAGGGCGAAAGTTTCCGTGGAGTCGACCAGCGCCCGGATCGATCCTGTGGGAGCGAGTGTCGGTTATCGCGGAAAGCGCATCCAGAGCATCGTAAAGGAACTCAACAACGAGAATATCGATGTCATTTACTACACCGACGAACCGCAGATTTATATTGCCAGGGCACTGCAGCCGGCAAAGATCGATCCGCTGACGGTTCATGCCGATATGAAAACCCGCAAGGCAAGAGTCATGCTCAAGCCGGATCAGATCAAATACGCAATCGGCAAGAACGGCAACAATATTCATCTGGCGGAAAAACTTACCGGTTATGAAATCGATGTCTATCGCGATGTGATCGACAAATCGATGGAGGACCCGACTGATATCGATATCATCGAGTTCCGTGAGGAGTTTGGTGACGATATGATCTACCAGCTTCTCGATGCCGGTCTCGATACCGCTAAAAAGGTACTTAAAGCAGGAGTCGAGGAGATAGAGCAGGCTCTTGTCGGGCCGGTAAAGAACGAGGAGATTCTTGTTTTCGGAAAACCGTCGCGCAAACCCCCGATCAAGCCGAGGGAACGGAAAGTTACGGATGAGGAGAAGCGGTACTGGGCAAAGATTGCCGACAATATCTACCGGACGGTCAAGGAGCAGTTCTCTGATGCGGATCTGCATGACCTGTTTGACGAGAGCGGTCAGGAGGAGCCCGGTACAACGGAAGCTGATGCATGAATGGAGCAGACCCTCAGAGAAAACAGAGAAGGATAAAGAGCTTATAAAATCGACAGGAGGATGTAATGGCCATTGAGGAGATGGAAAAGAGATACCGTATCAGCGACATAGCAAGAGAGCTTCAGGTCAGTCCGCAGGAAGTCCTGCAGTTTGTCAAACAGGAAGGGGGCAAAGTGGCCTCTACATCCTCCATGGTTGATCAGGGTATGCGTGAAATGATTTTCGGTCATTTCAGTGTCGAGAAGAAAATGGTCGATGAGACCTTGAAAATCAGGCAGGAGAAACAGCGCAGGCTCACAAGGCTCGAAGAGCAGTCCAGAAAAACCTATGAAAAGGAGCGGCAACTGAAGGAAACCCTCAGCAGTGCGTCTCCGGCTTCCGTGGTTTCCGAGACGAGAAAGGATCCCGCCCCGCAGGCACCGAAAATTGCTGCTGCCGAGCCGCTTCAAGCGGAGGATCAGCCTGTTCCGGCCGCCGGCATTCATCTTCCGGAGGTTTCCGATCAGCCCGAGCAGTCCGAGCGGTCCGTGCAGCCTGTTCAGGCTGAACTGCAGCCGGTCGAAGAGCTGGCAAAAGAGCCTCTGCAGCCGGAAATACCGGTCAGGGAGGAGCCTTCGGTGAACGAACAGCTCGTTTCCTTTGAAACGCCCAAGAACATCGGAGGTCTGACGGTTATCGGCACCCTTGACATGCATTCCGGTTTCGAACGAGGCAGTGACGGGGATAGAAAAAAGAAGGCGCGCAAAAAGAATTTCCAGGAGCAGGCGGATGCGCTGAAGGATGAATTCGATACAGGCGTAAAGGATGAGGCCGGCGCCGAGACTGCCGCCAAAAAGCCGGCGAAGCCGGCAGGTGAAGCCGGTGCTTCAACCGCCGCTGACGATGCCGCCAAAAAGAAGAAAGGCAAGAAAAAGAAAAAGCCGGAAGTCGACGATAAAGTGATTTCGGCCAATATCAGGACAACCATCAGCGGTATGGATGACAGCGGAGGCACGGGATCGCGTCAGAAATTCCGAAAGATGCGCAAGATCGAGCGTGAGCGTGAACTTGAAGCCGCTGAGGCGTTTCGTGAATCGCAGCAGGCGATCGTCAGGGTTACCGAGTACGCTTCTCCGCATGAACTTGCCGACCTGATGGGTGTGACCGCCAAGGATATCATCCAGAAATGCTTTGCACTCGGCAAGTTCGTAACCATCAACCAGCGTCTCGATAAAGAGGCGATCGAGCTTATCGCCCTTGAGTTCGGTTTTGAAGCCGAATTCATTTCAGAGGTTGAAGCGACGGCCGTGGTCGTGGAGGAGGATGAGCCGGAAGATCTGCAGATACGTCCACCGGTGGTGACGATCATGGGCCATGTTGATCACGGTAAAACCTCGCTGCTCGACTATATCCGCAACAGTAAAGTCGTTGCCGGTGAGTCGGGCGGTATTACCCAGCATATCGGCGCCTATGAGGTAACCGTTGGCGGCCAGAGAAAAATCACCTTTCTGGATACTCCAGGCCATGAGGCGTTCACCGCCATGAGAGCCAGGGGCGCCCAGGTAACCGATATCGTCATTCTCGTCGTTGCGGCCGACGACAGCGTCATGCCGCAGACCATCGAGGCAATCAACCATGCCAAGGCAGCAGGTGTGCCGATTGTCGTGGCCGTCAACAAGATGGACAAGCCTGAAGCGAACCCGGAAAAAATCAAGAGCCAGCTCTCGGAAGCCGGAGTGCTTGTCGAGGAGTGGGGCGGTGAACATCAGTGCCAGGAGATTTCCGCGAAAAAAGGTATCGGTATTTCCGAACTGATGGAAAAGGTGCTGACCGAGGCTGAAATCAGGGAGCTGAAAGGGAATTTTTCACATGATGTGAGAGCAAGTGGCATCATTGTGGAATCCGAACTCGACAAGGGCAAGGGTGTTATCTCCACCGTGCTGGTACAGCGCGGATTTCTGAAGGTCGGTGATCCGTTCGTGGCCGGCAATACGATGGGCAAGGTTCGCGCCCTGATGGACGAAAGGGGAAAGCGCATTCTGTTCGCCGGGCCTTCGCAGCCGGTCAGGGTGCTCGGTTTCGAGGATCTTCCCCAGTCAGGAGACGCCCTGACCGTCATGGTTTCCGACAGGGATGCCCGTGATCTTGCACAGAAACGCCAGGTTATCCGCCGTGAACACGAGTTCCGCAGAAGCACCAGGGTCAAGCTCGACAGTATCGCCCGTCAGATCAAGGAGGGCCTCATGAAGGAGTTGAGCGTGATCATCAAGGCCGATACCGACGGTTCGATCCAGGCGCTGGCTGACGGCCTCATGAAGATCCATAACGAAGAGGTGAAGGTGCAGATCATTCACCAGGGAGTTGGTCAGATTACCGAGACCGACGTGCTTCTTGCCGCAGCCTCAGATGCCATTATTATCGGTTTCAGGGTAAGGCCCAACGTCAACGCAAAGAAGCTCGCCGAAAAGGAGGATCTCGATATCCGGTTCTACAGCGTCATCTATCATGTGCTTGAGGATGTCGAAAAAGCGCTTGAAGGAATGCTGTCGCCGGAACTTCACGAGGAAAGCCTCGGCTCGCTCGAAGTCCGTCAGGTTTTCCGGGTGCCGAAGGCCGGCAATGTCGGCGGATGTTACGTGCTTGAGGGTAAAGTATTCCGGGATTCCAAGGTCCGCCTGCTGCGCGAGGGGGTTCAGATCTATGACGGACAGCTCGACGCGCTCAGGCGCTTCAAGGACGACGTCAAGGAGGTCGATGCCGGCTATGAGTGCGGCGTCTCCCTGAAAAATTATGATGATATCAAGGTTGGAGATATTGTTGAAGCTTACAAGATTGTTGAAAAGAAACGGAAACTCTGAACAGCGGAGCGAGAGGTTATGTCGATACGCACTGAAAAAGTAGCTTCGCTGCTTCAGCATGAAATGGGTTCGATTCTTGAAAAAGAACTTCCCCGGAGTGGCGGCCTCGTGACGGTTGTTGCGGTCAAGGTAACTGCCGATCTCAGTATTGCCCGCTTCTATGTCTCTATCATCGGTACTGAAAAGCAGCAGGTTGAGGTGATGGCATGGCTGCACGAAGAGACCAGGTATCTCAGAAAGCTGCTTTCGGCTGGTATTCGTCACCATTTCAGAAGAATTCCCGAGGTTGAATTTTATGAAGATCGCCTCTACGAAAAGGCCAGCCGTATCGAGCAGCTGCTCCGAGAGGTGAGAAAAACGCCGGAAGAGCACGATTGACGGATATCCGGCATAAGGTTAATGAATGCAGGAACAGGGTATTGAACAGGCATGCTGCGACGACGGCGCGTTTCTGCTGGTTGATAAACCGGTAGACTGGACTTCGTTTGACGTGGTGGCCAAAGTAAGGAATGCCTACGGGAAAAGCGGCCTGAAGCGCAAGGTTGGACATTGCGGAACTCTCGACCCGAAAGCATCCGGGCTCCTGATTCTTGCAACCGGACGCAAGACCCGTGAAATTTCAAGCCTCGAGGTTCTCGACAAGGTTTATGAAGGATCAATAAGGCTTGGCGCGTTGACACAGAGTCACGATACGGAGACCGCCGAGTACGGACATTGTGATACAGGCCATCTGACACCGCAGCAGATACGGGAAGCTGCCGCATCATTTATCGGTCCCTCCCTGCAGCAGCCTCCGATGCATTCCGCAGTCTGGCATAACGGCAGACGGCTTTACGAGTTCGCCCGTAAAGGCGAGGTCGTCAGGGAGCGAAGGGAGAGGGAGATCATGGTTCACCGGTTTGAGATAACGGCCATAGAGCTTCCGCATGTTTCGTTTGTTCTGGAAGTTTCAAAGGGCGCCTATATCCGGGTCATTGCCCATGAGTTCGGCAGGACTCTCGGGGTTGGCGGATACCTTGCCTCGCTTCGAAGGACAGCGATAGGTTCCTATGAAGTCAGTGCATCACGAAGCGTTCAGGAAACAGTTGATGCCATTCTCTCAGGGCGTTCTCTTTCGTCCGGCCAAAGGAGTTAACATCAGGATGCAGGTTATTTTATACCATAACCACAGACTCCGGTACGCCGACGGTGCGCCTGCCATGCTGGAGCCTGTTGATTCGGCAGTCACAATCGGCTCATTCGACGGCGTGCACTGCGGACACCGGAAAATAATTTCGAGCATGCTCGAAACCGCACGCCGGCACTCTTTCAGAAGCGTGGTGGTGACCTTTGATCCACATCCGCGGCTTGTACTGAACGCCGATGCCGGCGACCGGATCGAGGTGCTTACGACACTCGACGAAAAGATCGAGCAGATTGCCGGTCTGGGTGTCGATCTGCTGATTGTTGTGCGTTTTACCCCCGAACTTGCGGGGTGGAGTTCCGGGAAATTCATAGAGGAGCTTCTTGCCGGAACGCTTTCGGCAAAAAGTGTCACGGTCGGTTACGATCACGGGTTCGGAAAAGGCAGAAGCGGGAGCGGTGCGACGCTTGCCGGGCTTGGGGAGCGGTTGGGTTTTTCGGTGCAGGTGGTTGAAGAGCTTCGTATCGACAGCGAGCATATATCGAGTACGAGGATAAGGAGTCTGCTGAAAAACGGGCAGATCAGGGAGGCAAACAGCTTTCTCGGAGCGCCCTATGTTATAAGCGGCGCTGTGGTGGAAGGACGTAAACTCGGGCGCGAGCTCGGGTTTCCAACCGTCAATCTGAAGCTTTTCGATCCGGCGAAACTTCTTCCACGCAGAGGGGTCTATATGGCGACCACGCAGATCGAAGGGGAAACCTACAGGGCAATGATGAATATCGGCACCCGGCCAACACTCTGTCTTCAGGATGCGGGAGTAATTGTTGAGGCGCATATTTCGGGCTTCTCAGGCTCACTCTATGGCAATGAGCTTCGTTTCAGCCTGCACGGATTTATCCGGGACGAGAAAAAATTCGATTCGCTCGAGGCGCTTCGGGAGCAGCTTGAAAAAGATAAAAAAACGATGGAGTTGTTTTTTGAATAATATTATATTAAAGGTCATTTGATTTAACATACTAAATGCATCGATATGAGTTTGACTAAAGAGAACAAGAGCGAAATCGTCACGCAGTTCGGCGGAGCCGGCCAGAATACCGGAAAAGCCGAAGTCCAGGTTGCCCTGTTCAGCCGCAGAATCACCGATCTTACCGGCCATCTTCAGCAGCATCCCAAAGACAAGCACTCCCGCCGCGGCCTGCTCATGCTGGTCGGCAAACGCAAAAAAGTGCTGAACTACCTGAAGAACGTAGATATTGACCGCTACCGCAAAGTGATTGCCGAACTTGATCTTCGCAAGTAAGCTGTTTTATTGTTGCCTGATTTCTGCGGGAAATGATCCTGCAGCTTTTCTTCAAACAGAGAACGCAGCAAGGGAGATGCTATGTTGGAAAGTATGACCGGGTATGGCAGTGCGGAACGTGTGGAAAATGGTGTGAGGATTCTTGCCGAGCTTCGTTCGGTTAACAACCGGTTTGCGGAAATCAGTGTAAAGCTTCCCCGTCAGCTGTCGAGCTATGAGCTGGAGGTAAGGGATCTCATCCGTTCCCGCTTTCAGCGGGGAAAAATATCGCTGTTGATTCAGCTTCAGACCGAACGGGACCAGCAGATTCCGGTTGTCGTGAACCCTTCGCGGGTGAAAGCGTACAGGGAACTTCTCGAAACGGTCAGACTTGAAGCAGGCATAGAAGCGCCTGTGGCGCTCGAACACATTCTGAAGTTTTCCGAAATATTCGATAACGAAACAGGCCGGGACGAAAACGCCGAATGGTTGTGGCCCGCTGTCCGTTCCGTGCTTCCCGAGGCCGTCGAAGCCCTTAAGGCCATGCGCCGCAGGGAGGGTGAAGAACTCTCGCTGGACTTTGCTGCCCGGATTGCAGGCATTGAAACCACTCTGGCCGGTATCAGCCGGCTCTCACAGGAAAATGTCGAACTGGTCCGCAAGCGGCTTGCCGCAAAGGTCGAGAGCGTTGCAGGCCGGGATATTGCCTATAGCCGAGACCGTCTTGAAATGGAGCTTGTGCTTGCCGCCGAGAAGCTCGACATTACCGAAGAGCTGATCCGTTTTGCCAGTCACAACAAGTTTTTTCTCGAAGAGCTGCACAACAACGAAAGCGGTACCGGCAGAAAACTGAATTTCCTTCTTCAGGAGCAGCTTCGCGAGGCAAATACCATCGCCTCGAAGTCGCAGAATGCGGAAATCTCCCAGCAGATCGTTCACATCAAGGAGGAGCTTGAAAAAATCCGCGAGCAGCTGCAGAATATTGAGTGAGACGATCATGGAGGAACACGCTCCCAAAGGAAAGCTGATTGTTTTTTCAGCGCCGTCGGGTACCGGCAAGTCCACCATTGCCCGGGAGGTGCTCGAGCGGGTAGGGGATCTTGCATTTTCCGTTTCTGCAACCACTCGCCAGAAACGTCCCGGTGAAGAGCATGGTATTCACTACTATTTTCTCGACAGGCAGGATTTCGAAGAGCGGATACGGCAGGGCGGTTTTATCGAATATGAATTTTTTTTCGGTAATTACTACGGGACATTGCTCGACAAGACCCGTGAAGCAATTGACGCGGGTCGAAACCTGCTTCTCGATCTCGACGTCAAAGGCGCCCTGAACCTGAAAAAACTCTTTCCGGACAGTGCGTTGCTTGTCTTTATCAAGCCTCCCGATATGGATACGCTCAGGGAGCGACTTATAAAGAGGGGTGGAGCAGATCAGGACGGTCTTCAGGAACGGCTTGACCGGGCCTCACTCGAGCTTGCGCATGCCGGCGAGTTCGATGAAACTGTTGTGAACGACACTCTGGAGAGAGCGGTCGGAGAGATTACAGAGAAAATTACGAGATTCCTTTCAACTACGTAAATCTAAAGACATATGTCGGTTAAACCTGTTGATTTGAATACGCTCAGGAGCGCGCACGCCAATTTGTACGAAACGGTTGTCGCTATTTCAAAAAGAGCGCGCCAGATACATGAAGAGGAGCGGTCCGAGCTTGAAGAAAAACTGCTTCCCTACAAGGAGATGATCCGGAACCCTGCCAGCGAGTCCGAATCGGACCGGATTTTCCCTGAACAGATAGCGATCAGCCTTGAATTCGAAGGCCGTGAGAAAGCTTCGCACAAATCGGTTGCCGAGTATCTTGCAGGAAAATACGACTACACTGTCGAGAAATCCATGGAAACAAAAACGGTTCAGGCTGAAGATGATGATGAAACTGACGGGGATTAGCCAGATCACCCTGAGAGTCAATGACCTCAGGCTTGCCGAGGATTTTTATGCAGGCACTCTCGGGCTGAAAATCGATCACAGGGTGGGGGCGAACATAACCTATCTGCGTCTCAATTCCGATATGCTGGTGCTGGTAAAGGCGGAAACGCCGGGTGCTCCTGAAGCAAGGGATATCAGGGTTGACCATTTCGGTTTCAGGCTTGCCTCCGACGGCGAAGTCGATGAAGCTGCCGTCTATCTCGATGACCGTGGGGTCCATCTCGTCACTCATCCGGCGCACAGACGCGAAGGCCGGGCATTTTTCGTTATGGATCCCGACGGAAATCTTATCGAGTTCTACTCCATGCGTTCCACCGGGATCCAGAAAGACGAGGCAAGCCTTGATGATGCCTCTCCATCAGTGCTTGCAGCCGGAAGCCGGCAGAAGATAGCCGATGAATCCGAAACCAGAAAACCCCGCCGCTCCAGAAAGTGAGGCAGGAGCCTCACTGCTCTATCTGGACAGTTTCAGCAGCTCCTCGGCTTCACGGAGTTGCTCCGGAGTATTGATTCCACGTATTTCGTCTGCGTCCTCAACCCGCCAGGCGCTGACTTTTTCCCCTTTGCCGAAACAGATACCGAAGACATCGGTCAGATAATACTCCTGTTGTGCATTGTCCGTCCGAAGTTCTCCCAGTGCCTCAAAAAGCACTTTCGAGTCGAATACATAAATACCCGAATTGGTTTCACGCACCAGTCGTTCTTCAGGAGATGCATCCTTCTGTTCGACAATTCGCAGAACGTCTCCGGACAGCCGGTCTCTGACGATTCTTCCGTATCCTGTCGGGTCGTCGAGTTCTGCAGTAAGCACCGTGGCGGAAGCCTTTTCCCTGCGGTGGAAAGCCAGAAGCTCTTCGAGGGTCCGGCTTCTGACAAGAGGGGCATCTCCCGAGAGAACCAGAACCTCTCCGGAAAAAGAGCGCAGTGGCGCTTCCGCCTGCATGACGGCATGACCGGTACCGAGCTGCGGCTCCTGCACTACCGGTGTAACGGGATAACTTCGGGTGGCCTCTGAGACCAGTTCGGCCTGATGGCCGACAATCAGTACGGTTTTATCCGGATTCAGTCGGCCTGCCGTATCGAGTACATGCTCGATCACCGGTTTGCCGTTTGCCTGGTGCAGTACCTTCGGGAGGTCGGATTTCATCCGGGTGCCTTTGCCGGCAGCCATGATCAGTATTGCAAGAGCCATGTGTCGCTATTGAATGAAAGTGGTTGTAACCGTTCAACCGAGCTGTTCGTCTTCTTCGCCTACCCGGTGCCTGCGCTTGGGGTTGTTTTCACGGTCGACGATCAGGACCATCGGCTTGTGCGCGCGGGCTTCCTCTGCATCCATGATCGCGAAGGTCATGATAATGATTTCATCGCCAGGCAGGGCGCATCGTGCCGCTGCACCGTTGAGCTGGATCACCCTTGAGCCGTGAACGCCTTTTATGATGTAGGTTTCAAAGCGCTCACCGTTATTGTTATTGACCACGAGTACCTTTTCATTCGGAATCATTTCCACCATGTCGAGCAGTTCGCTGTCGATAGTGATACTGCCTTCATATTCAAGGTCGCCACTTGTTACGATTGCGTTATGTATTTTTGATTTGAGCAGATGTAATTTCATGAAGAGAGTGAACTGTTTATTTGATTAATCCTTCGCCGCTTCCCTGGAATATCCGGTACCGTTTCAGGGACTGATCGCTTTCAAAACCTTGTCCCTGTATGGTTCCGTCCTCACGGGTAATCGTTACATGCCGGTTTGAGCGTATCATCGCGTCTTTTGCCGTTCGCCTGAGATATGCGGTTCTGATAACGGTATTGTTCCCTGCCGTGACGACGACATTGCCGGAAGCATCGATGTCCTGGTTCTCATGGATAACCGCCTTGTCGGCCCTGATGGTTGTCGGAGGGTTTCCTTTCCTGCCGTAAAAGACAACCGTAACGCCGCGGTCGAGATAGTAGGTATTTTTTTCCCTGTTGCGGTATTCTGCAGCATGGCCGGCCTTTACAGATCCCTTGCGGATGCCGGCATCCGTAAGATAAAGCGTCATGTTCCAGCTTTCCTGTGCAGGATGGTTTTCTGTGTTGAAATCGGGTTCAAGCGAACGACGCTCCCCGCCGGGAGCGCCGCAGCCGCCTGAAGACAGCATAACCGCCAGAAGCAGAAAAAAGAGAGGCAGTTTCAATGGTGGCCTGTAACGGTATTATTTGATATTCAGCTGATTCATAACCTTGGCCGTCAGGTCATGTTCCTGGGAGCCGTAAACCATGACCGACTTGTCAAGAACAAGGCTGAACCCGTCTTTCTGTGCCTGTGCCTGCACTGCAGAAAGTGCTTTCTGGCGGATCGGGGCAATCAGTTCCTGCTCTTTCTTGTCAACCATTCCTCCACGTCCGAACTTTTCCTGCTGGTACTTCTGGACAGCCTGGCCTTTAAGGTTCAGTTCTTTTTCCTTCTGCTCTCGTGCCGCTTTCGTCATGGTTGGAGCCTGCTGTTTATAGGCGGCAAGTGATTTTTCGAAATCCTGCTTGAGACGGTCGAGCTCCTTCTGAAGCGGAGCTGCGGTTGCCTGCAGGGTGGTTTCAGCTTTTTTCGTTTCAGGCATCTGCTGAATGATTTTGCTGAAATCCACGACGCCGATTTTTTCAGCTCCCTGTGCGACAAACGTAGCCGGGAATACAAGGAGAACGCCGAGGATCACAGCTGTTATCATTCTGCGGGACATGTTCATCATACGCCCGGCTCCATGCATCATTTTCATCATGTATCTTTTCATTTTAGTTGTTGATAACCTTGTACGCGAGGTATAACTTGATTTTATACCTCTCAAAGGTAAGAATTCCCTGATAAAATCCATAAAAACCGGGGAATCTTTGCCGTTCCGACATGTTCCCTCCGTTACGGATGCCGTCGCGTTTTCTGAAAAAACTGGCCAGGCAGCTGCCTGACGGTTTTTTTAAGTTCGAGTTCGAAGAGCAGGACAAGCAGTACGGAGATGTCCAGTCCGCTCCTCAGGGCAAGCGTGTCGAGATGTACCGGTTCCTCACCGATGAACCTCATCAGTTCATTTTCCTCCCTGGAAAGTTCCGCCCGGACGATCGCGGGTTCC
This sequence comes from Chlorobium sp., assembly GCF_049593655.1. Lineage (NCBI taxonomy): Bacteria > Pseudomonadati > Chlorobiota > Chlorobiia > Chlorobiales > Chlorobiaceae > Chlorobium > Chlorobium sp. The sequence goes on along the minus strand of NZ_JBAWHG010000054.1, from coordinate 23,696 downwards.
TGCTGCTGCTTGACGGTGTCGATGGGAGGAGCCGGCAGTTCTTCAAGAATATCATCAACCGAGAGAACGGCCTTGGCCTGGCCGGTCTGGATCAGCCTGTTCGTGCCCCTCGAATTTCCCGAATAGATGCTTCCCGGTACGGCGAACACTTCACGGTTCTGTTCGAGAGCGTATGAAGCGGTAATAAGGGCACCGCCTTTCAGATCGGATTCGACGACAAGAGTGCCCTGCGTCATACCAGAAATAATCCGGTTTCTTTTCGGAAACTTTGCAGGCAGCATTTCCGAACCAAACCACTCTTCGGAAACAAGTGCGCCTTGCTCGATGATTTTCGGCCAAAGCCTTCCTCTCGGGTCTGTATAGATGTCGTCCACACCGCCGGCAAGCACGGCAACGGTTTTTCCTCCGGCCCGGAGTGCGGCTTCATGAGCGGCGCTGTCGATGCCGTAGGCCAGACCGCTGACGACGAGAACACCCCGGAGAGCCAGTTCTCCCGAGATTTCCATTGATGCCTGTTTTCCGTAAGCAGAAGCTTTTCTGGTGCCGACCACCGCAATGGACGGCTGTTCCGGGTTCGGGAGAGATCCCCGTATAAACAGAACGGGCGGAGGGTCATAGATCTCTTTGAGCAGTGAGGGATAGCCCGGATCAAGAATGGTGACGAGTCGGGCATTGCACCGTTCGAGCGCCTCAAACTGGCCGATGGCTTCCTGTTCGGCCGCCCGGCGTTTTTCAGGCTGACGAAGAAAACCGGCAATCTCGCCCGAGAGCTGTTCTCCGATTCCTGTAATCCTCTGAAAGTCGTCTGCTCCGGCGTGAAGCAGATCGGGTGATCCTCCGAAGCGACTGATTATGGCATTGATTCTGGCCGGTCCGAGACCCGGAATCCGGGAAAGCACAAGCATGAGGAACGCGGCTTCTCTGCCGGCCGGCAGGGTGGTCATCTCCGGATTTTCAGAAGTCCCTCTTCACGAGGATGCCGGCAAACCCTTTCAGGTATTCCCGTCCTTCAGCAAACGGAAGTTGTTCGATAGCCGCCAGCGCTTCCGCTGTTTCGCGGTGTATCAGTTCGCGGGTTTCGTCGAGTACTCCGCACCGTTCGAAAATCTCCCTTACTTCGTTGACCCGCTCGGCGCCTATGCCGTTATTGTCGATGATCGAACGAAGCAGCCGGTGGTCTTCTCCCGAGGTGAGTTCGATCGAGCGAAGCAGCAGATAGGTTTTTTTGCCCTTGATGACATCTCCTCCGGGTATTTTACCCGATTTGCCGTCATCTGCCATGATATCGAGATAATCGTCCTGGATCTGGAACGCCCTTCCGATCTTCTCCCCGAAGGTTACCAGCGCCTGAAGCTGTTCCCCGGTGGCGTTTCCGGCAACACCGCCGGCTTCAAGAGCAGCGGAAATCAGTCGCCCGGTTTTTTTTGCAATCATATCGAGATAATCGGCAATCGAGGCGTTTTTTTTCTCCTCGAGTTCCATGTCGAGCGCCTGGCCTTCACAGATCGTGATATTTGCGTGATTGAGGATGTGAATCAGCTCCCGGTGCCGTTCTGTTTTCGATTGCAGTGCAAGTTCGTAGGCATAGGCGATCATCATGTCGCCTGAAAGAATGGCGGCATTGGTGTTCCACTGTTTGTGGACGGTAGGTCGACCGTGCCTGAGGTCAGCCTCGTCCATGATGTCGTCATGCATGAGGGTGAAGTTATGCAGGATTTCCACGGCAAGTGCTGCGTTGAGGGCCTCGTCTGCTGTGCCGGAGACGGCTTCCGCGGCAAGCAGGGTCAGAAACGGCCGGATTCGCTTGCCTTTTCCCTCAAGGATGTATCGGGCCGGAGCATAAAGCGTGACCGGATTGTCTGCACTGAAGCATCCCGAGAGAGCCTCGTTGATCCGCTTATGGTAGCTGCGGTATTTCTCGTCGACGAGCGCCGGAGTGAGGGTGGTAGTCATTACAAAAACAGTCGATGTTTATTGGCAAGATGCTTTTTCTGGAGCTTTTCCGGAGAGGCGGTTCCGGTCAGAAACATGACGGCCCTGAGATCGTTGAGCCAGGTTTCAATAGTCTCTTCGAGTCTTTCTTCGTGCAGGGCCTTGAGCAGGCGACCAGCCGATGCGGCGATGTTTGCGCCCAGAGCAAGGGCCTTTGCAATATCCATGCCGCTCACGATGCCTCCGGAAGCGATAATGGACGCATGTTCATATGCCGGTATTTCTCTGAGACCGGCCACCTCGATAAGGCATCGGGCAGTGGGAATGCCCCAGTTCAGCAGCTCCCCGAGAGCTTCGGGGCTGAACCGGTTTTCCCTGCCGGTCCGGCGCAGGTAGCGGCACTCTTCGACTTTCTGCCAGCTGATGCCGCCGGCGCCCGCAACGTCGATAACCTGTACCCCGGCATCCAGCAGCTTTCGGGCACACTCTCCGGATATACCGCAGCCGACCTCTTTGACAATGACCGGTACAGGGAGTGATGCCGTAAGTCGGGCGAGTTCTTCGAGCACACGACGGAAATCGGTATCTCCTTCCGGCTGGAACATCTCCTGGGCGGCATTGAGATGTACAATCAGGGCGTCTGCTTCTATCAGTTCAAGCAGGGTATGAATAGCTGTCGCACTCAACCCCCTGGCTACTTCAGGGGCTCCGATATTGGCGAAAACCTGAACGGACGGAGCATATTTTCTGACAACCGAAAAGCTTTCCCGCTGGGAGCTGTTTTCAAGCGCCTGACGCATACTGCCGATGCCGAGCGGAATCCTGAAATGTTCGGCTGCTTCGGCAAAGCGTCGGTTGAGCGTTACGGCTTCGCCAAATCCCCCGGTCATGGACGAGATCATGAGCGGCGCGCCTATCCGGCGGCCGAGAAAGGGTGTGGACAGATCGATATCGGAAAAGCGCAGCTCCGGCAGGGCGTTGTGCAGGAATTCGAATTGTTCGAACCCCGAGGTTTTCAGGTCGAAACAGACATCATCATGCAGGCAGAGCTCCACATGGTTATGCTTCCGTTCAATTGTTATATTGGAGAGTTCGTCACTCATACCGCCCTGTATCGGTTTCCTTCAGGTTTTCGTGTACCTGAGTTTAAAACTATAACTTAATAAAAATATCCCAACTTTTTAGCCGGTCAATGGCTCTCCGTCATGCTGAAAACGCTGTTTGATATTGCCCTGCGCCACCTTTCGGGTCGACGCAGGCAGACCTTCACCACCATTGCCGGCGTAGCGGTCAGCACCATGGTGCTCATTACCACGATCTCCCTTACCAGAGGTCTTCTTGACTCGTTTGTCGATACCATCGTCAATGTTGCGCCTCATATCACCCTGAAAGGTGAAAAAATAAATCCTGTGCCGGTTGACATTCTCAGCACGCCGGGAGGCGCTTCGGTTGCCGTTGTTGAAGATAATATCAAAAAACAGGAGCGGGAAGAGGTAAGGAACTACCGGCAGATGCAGGTCGTTTTCGATTCGCCACTCTACAGGAGAGAGCTGCTTGCCGTATCCCCGTATGTCGAGTCGCAGGTCATGGCGGTCAAGGGAAACCGCAACGAACCGCTTCTTTTTAAGGGTGTGGATATCGAAAAAGAGGACAGAATCAGCGGTATCGGCAGCAAACTGCAGAGCGGCGATCTCGGCGCGTTCAAAAAAACCGCCAATGCCCTTCTTGTCGGCAGGACCATAGCCCGTGACATGAAACTCAAGGTGAACGACGAGATCATCATCATTCCGGCTTCAGGCCAGAGCCGACAGTGCAAGGTGGCCGGTATTTTCTTTACCGGCGTCAATGTCGTGGACAACAGTGTCGTGGGTTCGCTGAAGCTCGGCCAGATCATCGAGGGACTGCCCTCCAGCAAGGTTACCGGTATTGCCCTCAAGGTAAGGGAGCCGTTCGAGAACGGACTGCTTGCCCGCGAGCTGGAAAAGGTGACCGGTTACCGCGCGGTAACCTGGCAGGAGCAGAACGCAAGCGTCCTTTCGCTTTTTGCCAGAATCGGCTACATCGTGTTTTCGCTTGTTGCCTTTGTGGGAGTTGTTTCAGGGTTCGGAGTGGCCAACATTCTGGTAACAACGGTTTTCGAGAAAAGTCGTGACATAGCCATCATGAAATCCTTCGGATTTTCCGCCCTGCAGCTGGTAGGCATGTTCATTCTCGAAGGTTTTATGGTAGGTCTGGCCGGAGCTCTTGCCGGTGGGGTGCTTGCCGTGGGTTCCATCAATCTGTTTGCCAGCATTCCGGTGGAGAATTCACAGGGACCCCTGACGAAAACGGGATTCAGCATGTCCCAGAATCCGCTCTATTTTGTCTATGTAATCGGAGTGACCGTTTTCATCAGCACCATTTCAGCGATCCTTCCTTCGGCAAAAGCCGCCAGACTCGAACCGGTTCAGGTGCTGCGCGACAGCAGTCTGTAGTGAACAGCTGCATATCTGCTTTGAGCCTCAATTGCTGCGTTGGGCGGTGCTCGTAATCCTCATGTGCCTTTTGTACACTCCGGTTCCCGCGCTCCGTCCGCCTTGCTTTTGCTGCTCTCTCGACGATTTTCAGCTGTTCACTGATCCTGTTTTCCTTCGGGATGCTGCAGCAGGTAGAGCTTGTAGTAGAGCCCCCTCATGGCAAGCAGTTCCTGATGCGTGCCGGTTTCCCTGATCAGACCCTTGTGCAGCACGATGATCCGGTCTGCTTTCTGGATGGTCGAGAGCCGGTGGGCGATCATGATCGATGTCCTTCCCTGCATGATCTCGGCTGTTGCCGCCTCGATAAGCTGTTCGGTTTCGGTATCGATGGAGCTGGTGGCTTCGTCGAGCACGAGAATCCGGGGATTGTAGAGCAGCGCGCGTACAAAGGCAATCAGCTGTTTCTGCCCTGTGGACAACCCTGTGCCGTTTTCCCTGACTCTGTACTGATAGCCTCCGGGAAGCTGGCTGATAAACCGGTCCGCCCCGACGATCCGGGCGGCTTCGGTAATCTGGCTGTCGCTGATGCCGGGATTGCCGAATGCGAGATTCTCCCTGAGTGTTCCTGAAAAGAGAAGGACATCCTGCATGACCACTCCGATGAGCCTGCGCAGCGAGCTGCCGGCAATGGTGTTCAGTTCAACGCCATCGAGCTGTACCGAGCCCCTGCTGTATGGGTAGAGGCCGGAAAGAATATTGATAATGGTGGTTTTCCCGCTGCCTGTGGCGCCGACGATAGCTATTTTTTCGCCATGCCGGATCTCCATCGAAAGGTCTTTGAGCACCCAGTTCTCATTGTCATAGGCAAACCAGACATTCCGGAACGCGATGGACTCTCCGAACGACAGTTCGGGGGAGTTCTCTTCGCTTCCGCAGTTTTCCTCCGGCTCCTCAAGCAGTCTGAAGATGCGGTCGGAACTGGTAACGGCGGTCTGCATGATGTTGAATTTATCGGAAAGGTGCTGCAGCGGCCTGAAAAAAAGCCAGATGTACTGTACAAATGAAATGACCACCCCGATGGTGAGATCGGCTTTCAGCAGCCGCACGCCGCTGTACCAGATAACCAGCCCTGCGGCAACAGAGCTGAGCAGTTCAATGATGGGGTAGTAGAGCGAAAAATAGAAAACGGTCCGTATGTTGGCGTCGCGATGATCGGCATTGATGGCGGCATAACCGGCAAACGCGCTCTCCTCACGCCCGAAAAGCTGCACAATGTTCATTCCTGCGATGTGTTCCTGAAAAAAAGTGTTCAGCCTTGCCAGATGGGTGCGTACATCCATGAACGCCGAGCGGACCCTGTTTTTGAACGCGAGGGTTGCGTAGAGCATCAGCGGAAGGATGGCGAGCACCAGAAGGGTGAGCTGCCAGTCGAGCCATAACATGATCACGACGATAAAGAGCAGCTGCGCGAAATCGCCGAGAATGGAGATGATTCCGCTCGATAGCATTTCATTGAGCGATTCGACATCATTGGTGATTCTCGTGATAAGCCTTCCTATGGGATTCCGGTCGTAGAAACGGGCGGGAAGTTTCTGCAGATGCCGGAAAACATCCATTCTGATGTTGAAAACGGCTTTCTGTCCGATAATCTGCGTGATCCAGGTCGCGCCATACTGTTTAAGGCCGTCGAGAAGGATTACCACGGCAAGCAGCATGCTGGTCAGGGCAAGCCCGTGAAGGTCGTTTCCGGCAATGTTGTCGTCAATGGCGATCTTGGTGAGATAGGGCCGGATCGGCCCGAAGACCGATCCGGCGAGCGTGATGAATACCGCGGCGGCTATGAGACTTTTGTAGGGCTTGATGTAGGCCAGAAGTTTTGATACGATAAAGCGGTCTATCGATCCCTTCCGGTTTTTTTTCAGTGTTTCATCCTGCTGCGGTCTGAAGCTTTCTGCAGCCCCTGAGGCATTACTCATATGAAATTGTCAGGTTGGAAACGGTGGTTCATGAAGCGTCTTCCGGAGAGATACTTTTTTTCCCGATACGTTCCATCATTTCAGCTGCAAGCCTTTCGGCTTTTTCCTTTGTCGGAGCTTCGGTATAAATTCTCACGATCGGCTCGGTATTCGAAGGGCGCAGATGTGCCCAGCTTTCCCTGAAATCGAGTTTCAGTCCGTCAAGCCGGCTGACTGCGGCTTCAGGATAGTCGGCTGCAATTTCACGAAACATGGTGTCGAGCTTTTCGGCACTGAGTGAGCCGAGCCGTATTTTTTCTTTCGCCATGGCATATTCCGGGAACTGCCGCCTGAATTCCCGGAGTCCGCCCCCGCGGTTTTTTCTGCGCCATCCGGTAAACGCCTGCACGAAGAGAGCGATACCGGCAAGGGCATCCCTTCCGTAATGCAGTTCGGGGAGGATGATGCCTCCGTTGCCTTCGCCGCCTATGGATGCTCCGACCTCTTTCATCATGGCCGTGACATTCGCTTCTCCGACCTTTGCACTGTAACAGGGCACCTCATGGCGCCCGGCGATATCTGCCAGCGCCCGGCTGCTTGAAAGATTGTTGACAACCGGTCCCCTGTTGATGCCGAGATAGAAATCGGCACAGGCCACCAGGCTGTACTCTTCACCGAAAAGCGAGCCATCTTCGCAGATCACGGCGAGGCGGTCGACATCGGGATCCACGATCAGGCCGAAATCGCATCCGGAACTGCGCATCAGGTCGATGGTTCCGGCAAGGTTCTCTTCCACTGGTTCCGGATTGCGGGGGAAGAGTCCGGTGCCTTCGCAGGCGGTGAGGGTGAGATTGCCGATGCCGAGTCTCCGGCAAAGTTCGGGGACGATTGCATAACCGGCGCCTTCCACGCAATCGACGAGTACCCGGTAATTTTCTCCGGCGATGGCCTCCGGATCGATAAACGGCATTTCCAGAATGGCGTCGATGTGATGCCTGTCGTAGCTTTCGCTGCAGCTGATGCTGCCGATGCGGTTCCACGGAGCAGCGGGAAAGGCCTCTTCGGCGGCAATGGCCAGAAGGCTGTCCACCTCTTCAGCGGTGAGGAATTCCCCCCGGTGGTTCAGCATTTTAAGGGCGTTCCATTCGACGGGGTTGTGTGAAGCGGTGATGATCAGTCCTCCGTCAGCCTTCTCGGCGGTAGTTGCCATTTCGACCGTGGGAGTTGTAGCTACGCCGATGTCAATGACATCGCAGCCGCCAAGAGCCAGGACGTTGCCGACAAGCCCTGCGATCTGTTTTCCCGTCGGGCGGGTATCCCTTCCGATAACGATACGCGGTCTGAGGCCGCCGGAAGCTGGATTGCCCGTTTCCTTTGAACGTTGTATCCATGTGGCAAAAGCCGAAGCGAATGCTGTGAGATTTTTCGGAGTGAGGCTTTCGCCTACCACGCCTCTGATACCGGAAACGCTTATCATCAGGCTCATATCGGTCGGACGGTTATCGTTGAGAAGAGTGCAGGATTGCTTTGACTGTTCCGTAATGTCAAAAAAGCTGAGGCAATATAACAAAAACCCGCCATTCCTTCTCCGCCTTCCCCCTCTTCCGGCTATCTTCATCCGCAAAGCCCTTACCTGTTGAAGGTCGTCGGATGAAAGAAGGAAGGGGCGTTTTTTGTTTTTGATTTTTCTCTTATTCTTGTATATTGCATGCCTTTTCTTTATTGAACACAATAGACCAATACTCTAACAGCATCCGTTTATGCCTCTACACAAATCGGCTGAGAAAAGACTCCGTCAGTCAGAGAGAAGAAACGCCAGGAACAGGGCAAGAAAAAAGGAACTGAAAGTGCTTCTGAAGAACATGCAGAAGCTGATCGATTCCCGCGCAGACAAGAGCGAAGTTGAGACCGCCTACCGTTCGGCTGTCCAGAAGCTCGACCGTCTGGGCGTCAAACGTTACATCCACGCCAATAAAGCTTCCCGCAAGAAAGCGCAGCTGACCAGGCTTTTCAACAGTTACGGCAACGCCGAGTAAGCCGGACGTTCCTGTTACCCGGTACCTGCCCGGTTTTCATTGTTACGATATTCTTCCGTTGTCCGCTGTACATGCAGCGAACAATGGAAGGGTACAGATACTCCACTCATGTTTGCATATTTTCGCGGCAGGCTGTTTTCAGCACTGCCGGAAGAAGCGGTTGTCGATGTATCCGGCGTAGGGTACCGGCTCCTCATTTCCGCATTTACCTATCGTCAGCTTCCTTTGCCGGGTGAAGAGGTGCTGCTGTTTTCGCATCTCTCCGTCCGGGAGGACGCCATGCAGCTTTACGGTTTTTCAAGCGAAGCCGAGCTCCAGCTTTTCCGTCTGCTTATTCTGACAACAGGAGTGGGTCCGAAGCTCGCTTTGGCGGTACTCTCGGGAATGCAGGTTCATGAGGTGCATGAAGCCATCATGGCCAATGCTCCTGAAAAACTTTACGGTATCAGCGGCGTCGGGAAAAAAACCGCGGCAAGGATCATTCTCGAACTGAGAGACAGAATTCTGAAGCTCTCTCCGGCTTCCGAAAAGCCGACCGGTTCAGGTATCCGCCAGAGTTCCAGCGTCAGGGATGATGCCGTCGCAGCCCTCGTGACCCTCGGTTTTCCCCGGCCTGCGGTGCAGAAAGCGGTAACGGGCATTCTCGAAGCCAATCCATCTTTCGGTGTCGAAGCGGTGCTGAAATCCGCGCTTGTTTCCATTCATAACAGTTAGCTGCAGCGTACGTTGAATTACCAGGAGGCCCTTGATTTTCTCTACCCGCTCCACCGGTTCGGCATGAAGCCGGGCCTGGAGCGGGCAACTGCTCTTCTCGATATTTTCGGTATGCCGCACAAGCGGCTCGGCACCATTATCCATATCGCAGGCACCAACGGCAAAGGCACCACAGCATCGGCGCTGGCCGCGATGTTTCAGGCCGCCGGAAAAAAGACCGCCCTGTACACCTCTCCGCATCTTGTCGATTTTACCGAACGGATGCGTATCGACGGGCAGCCCATCTCTGCCGGCAGGGTAGCGGCATACTGTTCTGCCATGAAGGAGAGGGTTGTCGAACTTCGGGCAACATTTTTTGAGGCGACAACAGCGCTTGCCTTTGCGTGGTTTGCCGATGAACAGGTTGAGGTAACCGTTATCGAAACCGGTATGGGCGGCAGGCTTGACGCCACCAATGTCGTGAAGTCCGATTATGCGGTCATCACCTCTATCGGCCGTGACCATACCGCATGGCTCGGCACTTCGCCCGCCATGATCGCCAGGGAAAAAGCCGCGATAATCAATCCGGAGTCACGGGTGTTTACCGCAGTCACCGATTCCGAAGCTCTTGCGGAAATAGTTCGTGCCGCCGAACTGAACCGGGTTCCGCTCTTCAGGCTTGAAAGGGATGTTGCACTGAGGGTGGAAAGCGCCGAGCCGGGAGCGCTGGAATTTTCACTTTCGACAGCGGGAACTCATTACCATACACTGCGGGCTCCCCTTACCGGGGCTTTTCATGCATCCAATCTTGCGCTTGCCGTCATGGTTGCCGAAGCTGCAGGCATTGGGGAGGATGCCGTGCGCCGGGGGTTTCTGAACCTGCTGAAAACCGGTTACCGGGCCCGGCTGGAGAAGATCGGCACCATGCCCGACGTGTTTCTCGATGTTTCTCACAACGCTGACGGCATGAGGGAGACGGCTGCGGCAATTTCCGTATTCCGGCATCGTTACCGCGCCATGCATGTGCTGATCGGTCTGGCTTCCGACAAGGAGGCCGGAGAGGTAATCCGTCATCTCCTGCCTCTCGATGCCCGTTTTGCAGCGGTTACGATTCCGTCCGAGCGCAGCATCCCGGCTTCGGAGCTCGCCGCTCTCCTGAAGAACGAGGGAGTCGATCCGCTTGTTTTCGATACGCCTCTCGAAGGGCTCCGGCAGATGCTCGAAGATGCGGACTCCCGTGACATGATTCTTGTCACCGGATCTTTTTTTCTTGCCGGAGAGATTCTTCGCCGAAAAGGGGTTCAGCAGCGGTAGGGTTGCGGCTGCATGTTGCTCCGGTACTTTTTTATCGGAAAAAATTATATATTTGTGATAACTACAAGAAATCTTCGCGTATCCATCGGGAACGTCCCTTTTGATAAATCCCATTTACATTCCTTATTTCACATTCAGTCCGTATTCCTCTGTATTCTTCCGTTTATAGATTTCATTCCATGTCGAATACCCGGGGTTTACCGGGAAAGCTCTCAGCTGGCGTCAATGCTCTTTACCGTTTCTTTGCCGCCGGAAGCGTTCCGCTGCTCCGGCGATATTCCGCTGCTTTTTTAACTACCATGATTTGAATACAATTACCAATACCATGTCGAACAATTCGGTTTCCAAGGGTCTGGACATCAATGTACTCCAGAAAAAGAAAGTTTATGAGTTGAACGCTCTTGCAAAAGAGCTCGGAGTATCTGCGGCCGGATTACGGAAAGAAGAGCTGATATTCAAGATCATAGAGGCGCAGTCGCAGAAAACCAGCGATCCTGAAAGCTCCCAGGTGATGGTCAATACCGGTGTTCTGCAGGTTATTCCCGAGGGTTACGGCTTTCTGCGCTCTGCCAATTACAACTACCTGTCCTCCCCGGACGATATTTATGTTTCACCCTCCCAGATCAAGCGCTTCAGCATGCGTACCGGTGATACGGTTTCGGGCCAGGTGCGTGCTCCGAAAGAAGGGGAGCGCTTTTTTGCCCTGCTCAAAATCAACACCATCGACGGCGCCGATCCGGAAATCACCAGGGAACGTCCGTTTTTCGAGAATCTCACCCCGCTTTTTCCCCATGATCGGCTGAAGCTCGAAACCCGGCAGACGGAATACTGCGGAAGGATCATGGATATCTTTACCCCGATCGGCAAAGGGCAGCGCGGTTTGATCGTTGCTCAGCCGAAAACCGGCAAGACCATGCTTCTGCAGATGATTGCCAATGCGATCATCAAAAACCATCCTGAAGTCTACCTGATTGTCCTTCTGATCGACGAACGCCCCGAAGAGGTGACCGACATGGCGCGCAGCGTCGAGGCGGAGGTAGTCAGCTCGACCTTCGACGAGGACCCCGAGCGTCACGTCCAGGTTGCCGATATGGTGCTGGAAAAAGCCAAAAGACTTGTTGAAGTGGGGCAGGACGTGGTCATTCTGCTCGATTCCATCACCAGGCTCGCCCGTGCGCACAACACCATCATTCCGCATTCGGGCAAGATTCTTTCCGGCGGTATCGACGCCAATGCGTTGACCAAACCGAAACGTTTTTTCGGCGCAGCGCGTAATATCGAGGAGGGCGGCAGCCTCACCATCATCGCCACGGCGCTTGTCGATACCGGCTCGCGCATGGATGACGTCATCTTCGAGGAGTTCAAGGGAACCGGCAACATGGAGCTTGTGCTTGACCGCAGGCTTTCAGAACGCCGTATTTTTCCTGCCATCGATATTCTCCGGTCGGGTACCCGGAAAGAGGAACTGCTTTTCAGCCAGGAGGAGCTGTCGAGGACCTGGCTGCTGAGAAAATACCTTGCAGACAAGAACCCGATCGAATGCATGGAGTTCATGCGCGAGAAAATGAGCGATACGAAGGATAACCGGGAGTTTTTCAAGTACATGAACGCCTGACGGGGACAGAAAAATGAACAGGTGTTTGCAGTTTTGAAAATTAATCCTATATTATCAGCCTTTAAAACAAGAGGAATTTTACTACATGCCCTGCGGAAAAAAGAGAAAACGCCATAAGATGGCGGTACACAAGCGCAAAAAAATGCGCCGGAAGAACAGGCATAAGAAGCGCCTGCGCTACCAGAACAAGTAAGTTCCGGATTGTTAATCCGTACTGTTGTTTCAGGTCGAGAATATAGCTCAGTCGGTAGAGCATCTGCCTTTTAAGCAGAGGGTCGAAGGTTCGAGTCCTTCTATTCTCACTCTACAGAACGTTCTTTTTTAAGTCGATGCCCGAGTGGTGAAATTGGTAGACACACTATCTTGAGGGGGTAGCGCCGAAAGGTGTAGGAGTTCGAATCTCCTCTCGGGCACATATTTTTACGTAAAAGCCGCTGTTATGCGGCTTTTTTGTTAAGCGGCAGTTATCAACGATTCTTCATTGACATGAACATCGCCGTCTGTATCTGTCAGGTTCCGGATTCAGCTTCCGCAGTTGCCGTTATCGACGGGGCGCTCGATATGACGAGGGCCGCCTGGGTCATGAACCCTTACGATGAATTTGCTGTCGAGGAAGCCATTCTGCTCAGGGATCGGTTTCCGGGATCGACGGTTACCGCGCTCGGCGCTTCTCCCGAATCCGGAAAAGATCTGCTGCAGAAGGCTCTTGCCATGGGTGCGGACAGGGCTTTCGATGTTCGCTCCTTTTCACCATTGCAGGACCCGTTCCAGACAGCCTGGGTTCTTGCCGAAGCTCTCCGCAATCTCTATGGGGAGGCGCTTCCCGATCTTGTGCTCTGCGGCAGGGAGTCCCTTGATTTTCAGAACGCGAGTGTTCCCGCCATGCTTGCCGGCATGCTTGGCATGGTCTTTACCGGACCGGTATCGGCGCTCAGGGCGGAAGGAGAACATCTTGAGCTGGAGAGGGAGACCGAAGGCGGAACGGAACTTCTCGTTGCGCGCCTGCCCCTTGTGATCAGCACTGAAAAGGGGTTGAACACCCCCCGGAAAACCGGTATCAGGCAGGTTATGGAGGCCCGGAAAAAGCCTCTTGAAATTCTGCAGGCATCACAGCCGCCCCCCCCGAAGGTCTCTCTCGAGAGTGTTGAGACGGTATCGAAAAAGAAAAGGTGCCGTTTTGCCGCCACACCGGAAGAACTCGCGGGGATGCTGCATGCCGACGGCCATTTCCGGCACATTTCGGGAGAAGACTGATGGCATACTATCTGGTTTTTCTGGAACCGAGAAACGGCCTTGTCGCCGGAGTTTCCGCAGACGTCTGGCACAGGGTTCAGGAACAGCTTTTTTCAGGAGACCGTGTTGCCGGTTTTGTCGCCGGTTCCCTCAGCTCCGGAGCGCTCGATGTGCTTCAGGGGAGCGGAACAGTTCATCACGCACTCTCTGCTCGCCCCGCCGTTCCGTCCGATATGGAGCTGTGCCGCATGCTTTCGGAACTTGTCCGCAAAGAGGGGTGCACAGACATCTTCATGGCGGCGACTGCAGCAGGCAGGAGGCTTGCTCCCGCCATTGCAGCTACGCTTCCTGCTTCGCTGCTTGCCGGATGCACTTCCGCCTATCCGGATGAAAAGGTCTGCCGGCGGTACATTCATTCAGGTTCGGTGCTGGCGGCTTACCGTCCGCAATCCGCAATCCGGATTGTTCTGCAGGGTCGCGAGCATCGTCGGGTAACCTTCAGTTCCCTGGAGCGTCCCCGGTGTGTCGCGTTTCAGGAATCGCCGGGCATTCTCCGGGATGCGGCTCCTCTTATCCGTGCCATTATTGCAACTAGTTCATCGGAAGATATTTCCGAAGCCGGAATTATCGTTGCCGGAGGTCGCGGTATGGGCGATGCCGGCCGGTTCGCGATGCTTGAGGAGCTGGCGAACCTGCTGGGTGGCAGTGTCGGGGCAAGCCGTTCGGCCGTCGATGAAGGGTGGCGTCCGCACAGCCAGCAGATCGGGCAGACCGGCAAGTCGGTAGCGCCGGAGCTCTATATTGCCTGCGGTATTTCCGGAGCTGTTCAGCATCTTGCCGGACTCGCTTCGGCACGAACCATTGTAGCAATCAACAGCGACCCGTATGCGCCTGTTTTCGATGTGGCCGATTATGGCATTGTGGGAGATGTCAGGGAGGTTCTTCCCCGGCTGACAGATGCCGTCAGGGATGTTTTGCGGAAGAAATGATTAACTGTAATTTGCTGTTATAGCAACTCACGGATTCCTCTATGCTCCGGCAATGAATAATGGGCGCCTCTATTACTTGTCGTGGGTGGCATGCGTTTCTGCAAACAGGGAAGATGCAGATGAAACAACTTAACAAAGAGGTGCCTTAATGACGATAAAACAATGCGTAAACTTCAGGTAGATATACTCGGTCTTTCTACAAGCCCCCATACCAACGGAGCTTATGCCCTTATTCTCTATGAAATCGAGGGAAAACGAAAACTTCCGATCATCATCGGCGGCTTCGAAGCCCAGGCCATAGCGCTCAAGCTTGAAAACATCAAACCCCCCAGGCCATTTACCCACGACCTGTTCAAGAATATCTCCGATGCTTTCAGTCTTCACGTCAACGAAATCATCATCGATGAACTGCACAACGAAACCTTCTATGCCAAGGTTGTCTGCGAGCTCGGAGGAGAGGTTCATGAAATCGATGCCCGCCCCAGCGATGCCATTGCCATAGCCGTGCGGTTCAACGCGCCGGTCTTTGTGACGGAGGATATAATGGACGAGGCCGGTATAAGGGAGGAACAGAAAGAGGAGGAGGACGAAGATGAGGCTGTTTCACCCCCGGAACTCGAAGAGGCGGCAGAGCCTAAATCTCCGGCAGCAAAACTCGAAGAGCTTCAGCTGCGTCTCGAAGAGGCCGTGAATCGTGAAAATTATGAAGAAGCCGCCCGGCTGAGGGATGAAATATCCCGCCTTAAAGGTATTGGCTGAAACCGGAATCAAACATATCACCTGGTATCGTAAACAGAAAAGGAGGCAAAAAAGCCTCCTTTTCTGTTTGATATCCGAAATGTCCGTTCAGAATCCTACGCGGAGACCGAGCAGGACGTTGTGGCTCGCGATATTTATGTTGGCGTCCGATTTACCTTGCGGAATGGAGAAATCGGTGGTTGCAAAGTAACGGTAGCGGGCATCGAGCGCAATATTGGTGCCGATCGGTACGGCAAGACCAGCTCCAACCTGCCAGGCAAGCGTGGTTTCACTGAAATCCATGCTGCCTCCATCTTCCTCGATGGCATCGCCATAACGGAAATCCTCAAAGCTGACCTGTGCTACACCCATGCCGGCCGTGGCATAGAGGTCAACGCCGCCAAGATTGATGTCATAGTAGCCGTTGGCCATGAGCGAAAGCACGGAAACGTTTCCCTCGGAAGGCACTCCGGAGGTGACGGCAAATTCAGGTTCGTTGATTATGTTGACTTCATCGATGTCGTTCTGCTGGTAACCGATTTCGGCTTCGAGGCGGTAATCGCCGTAGTCGCAGCCGACGGCGCCGAGCAGGGAAAGGCCTGCGTCGAAACTGATTTCATCGATGCCGTAAACCTCGTCGGCGGCAATGGAGGAGTCGTTCATCCATGAGAGGCCGACGTTGCCGCTTACGTAATGGTCTGCGGCGGAAGCAGGCGCTGCCGAAAGGCCGGCAACGGCAAGTCCCGCAAAGAGAAGTGCCAGTGTCTTTTTCATAGAAACGTGTTTTGATGGTTGTTGTGTTGCCGGGAGACCGAAAATGCCCGAATCAGTAACTGAAGCAGTGATTTCAGGCGAAAAAATGTTTTAAGCAAATTCAGCGCTGGCCGCAGGAAACAGCAAAAGGCTTCGCTGAAACGAAGCCTTTTGCTGTAAATAACCGGACCACCCATCCATGAACGAATGGCTCAGAAGCCTACACGCAGGCCGAGCAGCACGCTGTGGCTGTCGACATTCATGTCGGTGGAGTACACGGTGAAGTCCGTCGTTGCGAAGTAGCGGTAACGGAGGTCGAGCTTCACGTTGTCGGCGATCGGGGCGGCCAAGCCGGCACCGACCTGATAGGCAAGCGTGGTTTCGTTCAGGTCTTCCGAGTAGTCGGAACCATCTTCGCCCAGACCGTCAAACGCGACCTGCGCAACGCCGACGCCGGCTGTCGCGTAGAGCTCAACGCCGCCGAGATCGACGTCGTAGTAGCCGTTCGCCATGAGCGAAAGCACGGAGACGTCTCCGTCGAAGTCTTCGCTGAGGGAATCCTCTGTCATCTCCTTGACGTCGTTCTTCTGGTAGCCGATTTCAGCTTCGAGGCGGTAGTCGCCGTAGTCGCAGCCGATAGCGCCGAGCAGGGTGAGTCCTGAACCCAGGCCGATGTCAGAGCTGGAATCTTCTCCTTCGTAGTTATAGGAAGATTCAGTGTTGATGTCGTTCATCCAGGAGATGCCCGCCATGCCGCTGACATAGTGATCAGCTGCGGAAGCAGGAGCGGCCCAGCAGCCGACAACCAGAAATGCGGCTAAAAGTGAGAGATTCTTTTTCATGTTGATACAGTTGGATGTTTACGGAAATGATCGGTTCAAATATATCATTTTCGTAAGAATTTTCAATTCGTAACGCAAGCGTTTGATTTTGCGTGAACGTCTGAATCGAAAGCAACATTGGCGCAATGATACGCCAGGGCCTGCGGGGGGATTCTGTTTGGGAGGCGAGGGTGAGCTATCAAAAGGGTGGGGGGCCTGAAATGCAGAAAGTCCCACTAAAGGGACTTTCTGCATTGTCAGTTCTGAAGAAGAGGTTCAGAATCCTACACGCAGGCCGAGCAGCACGCTGTGGCTTGCAACGTTGGTGTCTTCCCAGAAATCGGTTGTGGCGAAGTAACGGTAGCGGAGATCAAGCTTGATATTGTCTGCAATAGGAGCAGCAACACCTGCACCAACCTGATAGGCAAGCGTTGTTTCATGCTCAGTGGTTGACCCCGTTTCGTCCTCTGCCTTCACATCATCGAAAGAGACCTGTGCAACACCGACGCCGGCAGTCGCATAGAGCTCAACGCCACCGAGATCGACATCGTAATAGCCGTTTGCCATTAATGAGAGAATGGATACGTCACCATCCATGGGTACAGATGCACTGACTACCTCATTCTGAACAGGCGTATTGCCTTTCCAGTTTTTGATATCGTTCTGCTGGTAACCGAGTTCAGCTTCGAGGCGGTAGTCGCCGTAATCGCAGCCGATAGCGCCGAGCAGGGTCAAGCCTGAGCTCATATCCAGCTTTTCACTGGATGCCTCGGAATAATCAACCTTAATGTCGTTCATCCAGGAGATGCCTCCCATGCCGCTGACATAGTGGTCAGCAGCCGAAGCTGGTGTGGCGCAGAAGCCGACAACCAGAAATGCGGCTAAAAGTGAGAGATTCTTTTTCATGTTGATACAGTTGGAGGTTTATGAAAATGATCGATTGAGCTATGATGGAATATACCACTTTCGTAATGATTATTCAATTCGTAACACCAGTGTTTGATTTTGCGTGAACGTCTGAATCGAAAGCAACATTGGCGCGATGATACGCCAGGGCCTGCGGGGGGATTCTGTTTGAGAGGCGAGGGTGAGCTATCAAGAGAATGGACGCCTGAAATCGCAGGCCGAGCAGCACGCAGCGAAGTAGAGCAGATCGCTCTGCAATCCCGTGTATAGATAGAGTGGAATCTGTCGGGATGCCGGAAGATGCGTGTCAAGATGACGCCGGGGCTTTGGGATATCCGAAATAAGGGCCTAAATTCAATCGATAAAACAGGCCTTTTCTTTTTTCCTTCAGGCTTTCGGTTATCCCCCTTATTTTCCTGTAAAACACTATGACGCCAGACGCTGCAGTATCGCTATCTTCTTTGCCCGGAATTGCGTTGACGGGCAAGCCGCACCTCTTTCAGGGCTACGTTTACGGATTCCATCAGCCAACCCTGCGTTATCAGGTTCATGGCGAATCGGTCAAACTGCCGGGTCTTTCCGATATCGACAGGATGGTTGCCGCTGACCTGGGTATAGTCTGTAAAGACTTTCCGGGAGAAGCTGATGACTATCCGTTTCTGAGACGGCTTCAGTACTGGCCTTCCGCTATTCTGAAGCAGGCAAATCATCCG
This sequence comes from Chlorobium sp., assembly GCF_049593655.1. Taxonomy (NCBI): domain Bacteria; kingdom Pseudomonadati; phylum Chlorobiota; class Chlorobiia; order Chlorobiales; family Chlorobiaceae; genus Chlorobium; species Chlorobium sp. Next base: position 5,542 of record NZ_JBAWHG010000054.1, on the reverse strand, counting down.
GTTTTCGAGCCGGCCCGCATTCTGGAACCGACAGCTAAAAATCCGGATTGCCGCACCCTTATCCAGCCCTGCATGGATCATCGCGCGGCGCTGTCGGCGGTAGCTTTTGTTATGGATTTATTGAAAACGGCCGTTCAGGAGAGACCGGCGCAGAAACCGCTGAAGGAACTGAAGCACTCCTTCGAGCAATTGCTGAAGAATCTTTCTGCCATAGGACTGCAGGGTTTCAACCAGCTGCATTTTTTACAGGCAGCCAGTGAGCTGGGTATTGCATGGCACCGTTTAAGGGGTCCCGTTTTCAGGTTCGGTCTCGGATGTAAAGCCCGATGGCTTGAGAGCTCCTATACTGATGCAACTCCGATCATTTTTTCAAGTCTGGCCCGTGACAAAGCGGGTGCGGCTCTTCTTCTGAAAAGTTCAGGTTTGCCGGTTCCCCGGCACTTTATCGTCAAAACCAGGGAAGAAGCGGTTCTTCGCGCCGAAGAGATGGGTTATCCGGTGGTCGTAAAGCCGGCCGATCTGGATGGCGGTCGCGGCGTAAAGGCGAACCTTCGGACGGCCCAATCGGTCATCAAAGCATTTTCGGAAGCTGAAAAGCTCTCGAAACGCGTGCTGGTCGAAAAACATGTGCCAGGGCGTGACTATCGTATTCATGTGGTGAACGGTGAGGTGCACGGAGTGCTCGAGAGGGTTCCGGGTGGCGTAACCGGCAACGGGCGGGACAGTGTACAGCTCCTGCTTGAAGAGCAGAACCATCAGCGGGCCGTTGCCGAAGATGATCGCCGTTACCTTCATCAGATGGCATTCGACGATGAGGCGAAAGAGCAGCTTGCGGACCAGAACCTCAACAGGGATTCGGTTCCGGCCGACGGTCAGTTCGTGAGGCTTCGAGGGGCCTGCAACGTTGCAAGCGGAGGCATACCGATACCGGTACCTCTGCAGCAGCTGCATCCCGACAACCTCGATCTGGTGCTTCGCGCAGCAAGAGTGATGAAACTGGATGTGGCAGGTATCGATCTGCTCATACCGGACATCGCACGCTCCTGGTTCGAAACCGGAGCCTCTATCTGTGAGGTCAACGGTCAGCCACAGATGTTTACTACACTGCACAAGCCGATGCTCCAGTGCATGTTCAGGGGCGGGAACGGACGCATTCCCGTAGCAATCATTGTGGAAGCTGCATGTGTGGCTGAAAACATCAGCACGTCAATTCATGGCGAATGCCGGGCAAGGGGAGTCAATGCCGGGCATTTCAGCGGACGGGAGGTCAGAATCGGCGATCGCTTTATCAATAAAGAGTGTTCGGGAGCGTTAGATGCCGTGCTGATGCTTTCTGTGGACGACAGCGTCGAGGCGCTCATTATTCACGTTACTGATAATCAGGTCATGAGCAAAGGGTGGCCTGTTGATTTTTGCGACGTTCTGCTTGTCGGTACCCGGCAGGCGGAAAGCCCGGTCAAGGGATATTCTCCTCTGGAGTGGCTCTCTTTAGCGGAACCCCTGAGTCCCCGGTGCGTCTGCATAGAAGATTCAGGGCCGGAAATCCACAGTGCGGCATCTGCGATGTTCGGCTGCGAAAACGTGCTTGAAGTCGCCTCCTGGGCCGGGACAGAACAACAAGCCGCAACGGCCAAGAGGGTTGTCGATTGGCTGCTTGCCGGTTCATGATCCCCGGTTTGGCAGCATATCGTTCGGGTTGTTCACGCCGGAGATGCCGGTGGTTTTTCCGGAAATGAAAACAAAAGATCTGCAAGGAGAGACCCCTTATGACTGATATTCATGATGTGGCCAAGCATTGGGACCGGAATGCGGTGAGCTGGTCGGAGAGCATGCAGCAGGGGCACGACCTGATCAACGAACATTTCGGTATCCCTTGTTTTCTTGCCGGGCTTGGTCAGATCGGCGGTCTGGATGTGCTTGACGCCGGATGCGGAGAGGGCCGAAGTTCCCGTCATCTCGCGGCAAAGGGTGCAAGAGTGACCGGAGTGGATGTTTCCCCTGGAATGATCGCGGAAGCCGTTCGAAAAGAGACCCTCAATCCTCTGGGCATAAGTTATGAAGTGAGTTCCTGTTCGGCTCTCAATCGGTATCCGGATGAAAGTTTTCAACTGGTTACCTCATATATGGCCTTGATGGATACGGCCGGAATTGCCGGGGTACTTCAGGAGTTTTTCAGGGTGTTGAGAGCCGGAGGAAGGTTGATGATCGTGGTTCGTCATCCCTGTTTTTTCACTCCCGGGTTTTCCGTTTACCGTAACGCCGGGCAAAATCGTGCAGGGCTGACCGTTTCGAATTATTTTACGGGTGATCCCTATGAAGAAAGCTGGAAATTTCAGAAGCAGCAGGAGGGATCGTTTACCGTGATCCGGTATCCCTATACGATAACTGATTATGTAGAGGCCATTCTTGGTTCCGGATTGCGTCTGCTGTCCCTTACCGAGCCGCGCCCTACCCGGGAGATGTGCAGGCAGCTTCCCAATCTCGCTTTCTGGAAGCAGCATGCGGCGCTCTACCTGTTCATTCAGGCCGCAAAGGATTGAGGCTTTTCGTTTCTTTTCTCATTCAGCTTCTCGGGTCGGAGATTTCAGTGAAGTGCCTCTCCGTGGCAGTCAAACATTCAGCGATAAAAAAATGCAGGAAAAAAGTTCCGGAAAGATGGTACGGCTCGAGCGCTATCTTATGGCGCTGCCCAAAGCGGAACTGCATGTTCACATGGAGGGCTCCATTCCTCCGTCGCTCCTGCTCAGGCTGGCCGAGAGAAACAGGCTGAAACTGCCGTTTTCATCTGCCGCCCAGTGCCGTAAACTGTATGCCTACAGTTCGTTCAAAGACTTTTCGAACATGCTTCTTCTGGGCGTTTACTGTTTGCGCAGGCCGGTGGATTTTCACGACGTGATACTGGCGATGGGAGAGGGCCTGGTTCTGCACAATATCCGGTATGCTGAAATTACCTGGACGCCGCAGTTTTACCTGAATCGTGGGTGTGCGCTCAGCGAAATTCTCGGCGCCATGAACGAAGCCCGCAGCAAACTTGCAGCACGCTTCGGTCTGGAGATCCGCTGGATTCCCGATATCGTGAGAAGCCGTCCCGAGCCGGCATCGGCTATTGCCGAGTGGGCGGCAAGTAAGGAATCAACAGATGCGGGGGTGGTCGCTCTGGGTCTCGGGGGACCTGAAACAGGGTATCCGGCCGGTAATTTTGCATCGCAGTTCAGCTATGCAAGGCAATGCGGGCTGCCGGCTAATCCGCATGCAGGCGAAGGGGCGGGGGCCGCCAGCATCTGGCAGACCATAGAACAGTTGAACCCGGTGCGCATCGGCCACGGCGTCAGTGCCATTGACGATCAGGAACTTGTCGCTCATCTGGTTCGGGATGCACTGCCTCTTGAGGTTTGTCCTACAAGTAATGTCCGGCTCGGGGTCTGTAAATCCTACGCTTCGCATCCTCTAAAACGGCTCATCGACGCCGGATGTGTCGTGACCATCAACACCGACGATCCGGTACTTTTCCAGACCTCGCTCACGAATGAATATGCTGTGGCTATCCGGGAGTGCGGCCTCGGCCCCGACGATATCAAGGCCGCGATTCTCAATGCCCTGCGTGTCAGCTATCTTCCGGACTTCGAAAAAATCCGCATGACGGGGAGTTTTACTGCAACGTTCGAAGAGCTGGACAGCCGGTTTTTGAAGTAACTCCAAACGACACCGCCCTGAAGGTTATGAGCAGTGAGTATCGGGGTTACGGCGCAGAAGCTTTTTCAAGCGATTTCAGGATCATATCGAGGGCGCATTCCGGCGTGACCAGTGAATTCTCAATGTGAATGTCCGGTGATTCAGGCGGTTCATAGGGGCTGTCGATTCCGGTGAAATTTTTCAGTTCGCCCCGTCTGGCTTTTGCATAGAGCCCCTTCGTATCCCGTTTTTCGCATTCGGCCAGCGGCGTATCGATGAATACCTCCACAAAATCACCTTCCTCAAAGAGGTTTCTGGCCATCGTCCGTTCGCTTTTGAATGGAGAGATAAAGCTGACCAGAACGATCAGACCGGCATCGACCATCAGTCGGGCCACCTCGGCCACGCGCCGGATGTTTTCCACACGGTCCGCTTCGGTAAAGCCCAGGTCCCTGTTCAGCCCATGACGGACATTATCGCCGTCGAGCAGGTAGGTATGACGTCCTTCCGCATGGAGCTGTTTTTCAAGAAGATTGGCTATCGTGGATTTTCCCGATCCGGACAGGCCTGTAAACCATATACACTGCGGTTTCTGATGCTTTTGTGCGGAGCGCGCCGTTTTATCGATCTCGAGAGCCTGCCAGTGGATGTTGTCGGCCCTGCGCAGCGCAAAATTGATCATTCCCGCACCAACCGTCTCATAGGTCAGTTTGTCTATCATGACAAAACTGCCCAGAATGCGGTTGAGCCCGTACGGTTCGAATACGAGCGGAGCAGCTGTCGAGAGATTGACTGTGCCGATTTCGTTCATGCCGAGTGTTTTGGCTGCCAGATGCGCTCCGGTATTGACATCTTCACGATATTTTATATCGGTAACGGTTACGCTTGTTTCATGGCAGGCGTGCCTTATCAGGTATGCTCTGCCGGGCTTCATCGAGTGTTCGGCCATCCACAGGAGGCGAGCCTCGAACTGGTCTGCGGATTCGGGAAGATTCAGGGATGTCGCAAGCACATCGCCCCGGCTTGCATCCACTTCGTCGACAAGCGTCAGGGTGATGCTGTCGCTTTGTGCGGCACAGGGGACCTCCTCGAATCCCCTGATTACCGATTTGACCGTTGTCCTTACGCCCGAAGGCAGGATATGTACAGAATCTCCCGGCCGGATTTCCCCTTCGGCAATTCGTCCGCAATATCCCCTGAAATCAAGATTGGGTCGGTTGATCCATTGCAGCGGCATGCGGAAAACACTGCGGCCGGTTGCCTCGTCCACCTGTACACCTTCAAGATGCTCCATCAGGCTGGGCCCGTTATACCAGGGTGTACGGGAGCTTATGCTGACGACATTGTCGCCATCCAGCCCTGAAAGGGGAATGGCCTGAATGGCATGAAACGCAAAGCCTTCTGCAAATTTCCGGTAATCCTGCCCGATTTCATCGAACACCCTCTTTTCGAAACCGACCAGATCCATCTTGTTTATGGCAAGCACCACCTGCCGGATTCCCATCATGGCCACAATCCTGCTGTGGCGGCGGGTTTGCCTCAGAACTCCCTTGCGCGCATCGACAAGAATGACAGCCAGATCGGCTGTCGAGGCTCCGGTTGCCATATTGCGGGTATACTGTTCATGGCCGGGAGTGTCTGCCACAATGAAGCGTCGCCTGTCGGTCGCAAAAAACCTGTAGGCGACGTCTATCGTGATGCCCTGCTCACGTTCCGCCTGCAGCCCGTCAACCAGAAGAGCCAGATCGATTTTCTCGCCCTGGGTTCCGTACTGGCGGGAATCGCTTTCAAGTGAACAGAGCTGGTCGTCATAAATGTTTTTGCTTTCAAAAAGCAGTCGACCGATCAGGGTGCTCTTTCCATCGTCAAC
>NZ_JBAWHG010000053.1:0-32403 GCF_049593655.1 Chlorobium sp. | reverse complement strand
CCCGGCGACGCAGGCCTTGATCCAGTCGATATCGAGCGTGAACGGCCCTACCTGTTTTTTCGAAACGAGAATTCCGATCTGCACGATATTCGAAGCGTCGATGGGATGCGTACCATCAACTGTCCGTCCCCTGAATGCCGCCTTGAATTCCGAAAACGGAAGCGAAAACTCCATCCATACGTCCGGAATGGTATCGAAATCGCTTTTGTAGACAATACCGTCAAAACGGTCGTCGTTGCGTATCCGGAAACTGTATCGTTTTCCGTCGCCCCGGACCCGCAGCCTGATGCCTGCATAAGCACTGAAGTCGCGATCGGGCAGAAAGGTCCTGACCGAAGCGAATCCCCCGCCGTTTTCCGTTGAAAGAGTGCCCTCGAACGTTCCCGTGCTGTCGGGGTTGCGGTAAAAGCGGCTGCCCGAGGCCCCGCCCATTACAACATCGTCAACGCTGTACCAGTCAAGACAGTGCGGAGTCGAAAAATCGCAGATCAGTTTATCTGTTGTCATATGCATGAACGGGTTAAAACACGCTGCAAACGATGCCGGACAGGCAGCCGGAAACCCGGCCGTATCCGTTTGGAGTATGGCCGGAAATTCATATATTCTTGTAAAGAAATAAGTTAACCACTAAAACAAGTCATTATGGCCATAGTACGGCAACTGCTCTCTTCAACCCGTCACCTCATCATGATCGCGGTGGCCGGCACCTTTCTTTCGGCGATGACCCTTCTGATCTATGGAGGAATTTCGGTCATACAGCAGATCACCCATACGGTACTGAACAGCACAGTATCGTCGAAGGGAGCAAAGGTGCTTGCTCTCGGATTCATAGAAAACGCCGACATCTTCCTCGTCGCGACGGCGCTCTACATCATGTCGCTGGGGTTATATGAACTCTTTATTGACAATACCATCTCCCTGCCTGATTGGCTTCTGATACGCAATCTCGACGATCTGAAAAGCAAGCTCATTGGCGTGATCGTCGTGGTCATGGCAGTGGTCTTTCTGGGCCATGTGGTAAAATGGCACGGAGAAACAGAAATACTCTACCTGGGAGGTGCCATCGCGCTTGTCGTAGCCGGGATGACCTACTTTACAGCGCAGAAAAAGACAAAATATGAAGAAAAACATTGAATACCAGCGGCTTCACGACTTAAAACCACCGTTTTGTATGAAAATAACGCATCATGCCAGCAAAAACAGCTGCCATGAACCCCAGTACGGCGAAATATCCCCACCTCCATTCCAGTTCCGGCATATAACGAAAATTCATACCGTATACCCCCGCAATGAATGAAAGCGGCATGAACACCGTGGCGATGATGGTGAGCACCTTCATGATCTCGTTCATCCGGTTGTTCACGATGGCAAGCCGGGTATCATACATGCCGATCACGATATCGCGGTAAGTCTCCACGGTTTCGATAACGAGGATGATGTTGTCGTAGATGTCCCTGAAAAAAGGCCCGGTCGATGCCTCGTCGATGACCCCGAAGCCTTCACGGCTGATGCTGTTGATGATTTCCCGCATAGGCCAGACAGATTTGCGCAAAAGAATCAGCTCTTTCTTCAGCGTGTAGATGGACTGGAATGCCATATTTCCGGATTGTTCGAGCAACTGCGTATCCAGCAGCTCGATACGGCTCTCGAACTGCTCGAGAACCTTGAAGTAGTTATCGACGACCGCATCGACCAGGCCATAGGAGAGATAATCCGCACCGCGTTTGCGCAGTGCGGTTCCGGAAGTGGAAATCCGCTCGCGAACAGCATCGAAAATGTCGCCCGGCTTTTCCTGAAAGGTGATGACATATCCCTTTCCCAGCACCATGCTCAGCTGCTCCTCGACAATTTCGCCGGAAGCCTCGTCGACTCCGAGCATTTTCAGCATGAGAAACAGGTAGTTGTCGAATTCCTCGATTTTCGGACGCTGCTGGGTATGCAGGATATCTTCCTGCGTAAGCGGGTGGATCCCGAACTCCCGGCCTGCATCCTCGATGACCTGTACCTCGTGCAGTCCATCGATATTGACCCAGATCACCCTGAACTGATCCCGCAGCGCACGGCACTCCGCGACTGACGCCACATGCAGCATGACATGACGCTCTTCGTCGAAACCGAAAACCGTGATCACCGGGTGTACGATTTTCTGTTCCCCCGTATGAAAGAGCGTCCCGGCCGGCTGCCCGATCTTTTGCGAATGGCTCCGCATCACCTTTTTCACAGGACTGCCCGTCGGCACGCTTTTGTGCACCGCACTTTTTTTCCGCTTCATTGCGCCTCTCACCGGCTTTAGGTCAATTGTAATCCATTTGAAAAAGTACGCAATTTTCTGACCTTCTCCCGCACAGGCAGGCTGCCTTTTCACATCCCGCCGTACACCCTTACCGGAAAGGATAACGGCAGTTGGTCATTTCACGGGCACCTCTATTTATTAGTTTTGCCGCCAGCAGTTGCTATATTTGTACTACTTTATGCCTTACGCATTATGAACCACAACATCCATTCATGTTCCCACTGGTCTTCGAAATCAACACACGGGTCTGGCTGCAGAAACTGAGCGAAAGACACAACAGAAAAATCACGCTTGCAACGATTCCCGACGAAGAGTTCCGTTTTTTCAGCGAATGCGGATTCGATTACGTCTGGCTGATGGGCGTCTGGCAGCCGAGCCGCTACAGCAAGGCCATCGCAACGGGACACCCCGGCCTCAGAACCACGTTTCTGGAACACCTTGGAGCTGTCGATCCGGACGACATCGTCTCCTCGCCCTACTCCATTCCGTCCTACACGGTCAACAGCACTCTCGGCGGTGAAAAGGAGCTGAAAACGTTCCGCGATAAACTCAGGCTTTCCGGCATCCGGCTCATGCTCGATTTTGTGCCGAACCATCTCGCCCTCGACAACAGGTGGCTACCCGCACACCCGGAATATTTCATACCCATCTCCGCCGCCGAGCAGCGCCACGACCCGGAATCATGCTTTGAATATGCCGAAGGAAAATATCTCGCATATGGCAAGGACCCTTATTTTCCGCCATGGACCGATACCCTGCAGCTGAATTACGCCAACGCCGAAACGCATGAGATGATGACCGGCAATCTCCTGACCATCGCCGGCCAGTGCGATGCCGTTCGCTGCGACGTCGCCATGCTTGTCCTGAAGAATGTGTTCAATACCACCTGGAGCAATCTGAGCGGCCCGATGAGCGAAGAGTTCTGGACAACCGCAATAAAAACCGTCAAGGATCGCCATCCGGACTTTCTTTTTCTTGCCGAGTCCTACTGGAACAAGGAGTGGGAACTGCAGCAGCTGGGATTCGATTTCACCTACGACAAGCCGTTCTACGACTATATCACCCATGTGCCGGCCAATATCGAAAAGCTTATGGGGCACATGCAGGCACAATGGCACTATCAGAAACACCTCTGCCGTTTTCTCGAAAACCATGACGAACCCCGCGCTGCGGAAAGAATGGGCCTGAACAACAGCGCTGCTGCGCTGGTGATGCTTACCTCTCCAGGCATGCACCTGATGCACCAGGACCAGATGGAAGGGTTCAGGAAGAAGATCCCCGTCCAGCTGCTCCGTCAGGCCGAGGAAAAAGAGAATCCCGAACTCCATGCACTCTACCGTGAACTTTTCGCACTGCAGAAACAGCCGGTTTTTCAGGAAGGCCGTATTGAATGGCTGCACCTTAACGCATCGAGCTCCTCCTACTGTTTCGGATACCACCGGTTCACCGATAATGAACACGCGTTCGTCATCGCCAACTTCAGCGTTACCGGTATCGAGATCGCTTTCAGTCACCCTGTGCTGCTGAACCTCTCCTATGAAGGGATACGCCTTCTGAGCACTGCAGAAGGCGATAAAAAAAACGGCCTGCATCTGGCGGCCGATACCCTGCAGATCATGCTTGCGCCGCATGAAGGAGTGGTTATAACCTGCTGAGTCCTGAAAAAAACCTGTCAACACGAAAGAGCACGGCCTGATGCAGATCGTCACAAAAATCATTTCGGTGGAAACCGTGAGCCCTGTCGAAATCATCGACATCACCCCTGAAATCAGGAACACCGTCTGCAGCTCGGGCCTTCGGGATGGAACCATCACCGTCATCAGCCGGCATACCACCGCGTTCATCAATATCAATGAAAAGGAGGATCGCCTGCTTGAGGATATGGTTACCTTCATCAAACGGCTTGTGCCTCGTGACGGGAACTACAGCCACAACATCAGCCCGATAGACGGCCGCGACAACGCCCACTCGCACCTGCTCGGACTCTTCATGAACGCATCCGAATCCATACCGTTTTCCGGGGGCGAACTGCTGCTCGGCAAATGGCAGTCGGTGTTTTTTATCGAGCTTGACGGTCCAAGACCCGAACGCACGGTTCTTCTGCAGCTTACCGGTATCTGAAGCCGCAGCCCGGAACCGGGAAATGATTTGCCGGGTTACTATAGAACTGTCGGACAATATGCGTCAACTTCAACAGACAACGTAACCACATGCCGGATTCAGTAACGCTTCCCGTCCTTAGCGCAACCCCCCTCCTTTCGGCGATTCAGTCGCCGGATGACCTGAAAAAACTTTCGATTCCGGAACTTCAGCGGCTTGCCGGAGAGTGCCGTAAGGAGGTGATCGATCTTGTAGCCGAAAACGGAGGCCATTTCGCCTCCACGCTCGGGGTTGTCGAACTCACCGTCGCCCTGCACCATGTCTACAGCACTCCTCACGATAAAATCATCTGGGATGTCGGCCATCAGGCCTATGTACACAAGATCCTGACCGGACGGAGGGAGCGAATGCACACAAACCGGCAGTACGGAGGTCTTGCCGGTTTCCCGAAAATGACGGAGAGCCCGCACGACGCCTTCGGCACCGGACATGCCTCGACCTCCATTTCGGCTGCGGCGGGACTGGCTGCAGCCCGGGATCTGGCGGGAAGCGACGAAAAGGTTATCGCGGTAATCGGCGACGGGAGCATGACCGGAGGGATGGCCTTCGAAGCCATGAACCATCTCGGCGACCTGAAAAGCGATGTTCTGGTCATTCTCAACGACAACCAGATGGCCATCTCTCCGAGCACCGGCGGACTGAAAACCCATCTGATCAACATCACGCTCAACAAGACCTACAACCGTACCCGCAAATTCATCTGGAACTCCATTTCGCTCCTGAACAACGAGTTCGGCGATGCCGCGAAAACCGCGGTAAGAAAACTCGAAGACGGCTTCAAGGCAGCCTTCACTCCGGGAGCTTTTTTCGAGGCTCTGGGCCTGCGCTATTTCGGACCTATCGACGGGCACAACATGGAACAGCTCGTCAAGGCGCTCCGGGAGATGCAAACACTGCCCCATCCGAAACTGCTCCACGTCATCACGACCAAAGGCAAGGGATTCAAGCCTGCCGAGGACAACCAGAGCAAGTGGCACGCCCACAGCGGAGGATTCGACAGGATTACGGGCATAACGCCGAAAAGCAACGGCACGCCGCAGCCGCCGAAATACCAGGAGGTCTTCGGCGAAGCCCTGGTTGAACTTGCCCTCAAGGATCCCCGCATTACCGCCATAACCGCCGCGATGCCGAGCGGCACCTCGCTGGATCTTTTTCAGAACGCCCTGCCGAACCGGTTCTACGATGTCGGCATTGCGGAAGCCCATGCCGTAACGTTTGCCGCCGGTCAGGCGGCGCTGGGGTTCCGGCCGGTCTGCGCCATCTACTCCACCTTTCTGCAGCGCGCCTACGACCAGATCATTCACGACGTGGCGCAGCAGAACCTCCACGTGGTATTCGCCATAGACCGGGCCGGCCTTGTGGGAGAGGACGGGCCAACCCACCACGGATCGTTCGACCTTTCCTACCTGCACGCCGTTCCGAACCTTACGGTGATGGTGCCTTCCGACGAACAGGAACTGCGCGACATGCTCTATACGGCGCTCTACGAGATCAGCGGACCGGTAGCGATCCGTTATCCGAGAGGCAACGGCACGGGCATCACACTCCGAAAAACCTTTACGCCGGTCGAGAGCGGAAAGGGCGTCCTGCTGCGCGAAGGATCGCAGATCGCACTGCTTTCGGCCGGTCCCCTTGCAGGCATGGCTCTCGAGGTGGCCGATGCGCTGCAGAAGGAGGGACTGAACGTTTCGGTCGCCAACATGCGTTTTCTCAAGCCGCTGGACAGCGCTCTTGTCGAAAAGCTTGCAGGGTGCTCGACCCACTTTGCCGTTATCGAGGAGAACAGCGTCATCGGCGGCATGTCGAGCGCGGTCATCGACTGCCTCAACGAAAAAGGGATTGCGCGTCCGGTACTGAAAATCGGCCTGCCCGACCGCTTTATCACCCACGGCAGCATGCCCGAGCTCTACCGGGAAACCGGCATGACCGCCGAAGCCGTGCTGAAAAGGATAACGGAGTTCTACCGCGGCAGTCCTGCCTGAAACAGCGCCGCAGCGCCGAGAGCCGCCCGGACCGAAAGATTTGCCAGAAGGCCGGCGAGCAGATCGTCGGCCATGATGCCCCACCCTCCCGGAAACTGCTGTGCCCGGTCGACCGGACCGGGTTTGGCTATATCGAAAAAGCGGAAAAACAGGAAACCGAGCAGCGCGACCAGAGGAGTTGCCGGAAGCGCGGCAAGAGCGACCCACTGGCCGGCAAGTTCATCGATCGTAACGATGGAAGGGTCCTCTCCGTACTCCTCCTCCATAACCCCTCCCGACCAGACTCCGGCGGCGGTCGAAAGCGCTACGGCAAGGGCGATGAAAAAACCCTCCTGAAAAACCGGCAAGCCGAAATAACAGCACACGGCGACAAGACTCACCGCGGTTCCGGGCGCAAAGGGAAAATAGCCGAGACCGAAACAGGTCGAAAGCGCTCTGGCCAGCACCATCCTCATATGCTACAGATCCCTCCCGGAAGGACGGATGGAAACATTCCAGTTTGCAACGAGGTAGGAGACTCCGGTGTAGACCGTAAAGAGCGTAACTGCAAGCATGACGTAGTCGAGGTAATCGGACTGGAGAACCCGTTCGATGGCTGTTGCAAGCCGTCTGCCGAAAAAAACTTTCTCCTTCATGAGAAGCAGCACCATGATCACGTAGGCAAACAGGTTCTGGGCAAGCGTTTTGTACTTGGCCTCACGGCTGGTCACGATCGGACGGTCCAGGAATTCGGCGTAAACCCTGAGTACGGTAATGAGTATGTCCCTGATGGCAACAAGAATCACCATCCAGAGAACAAGATAGCCCATGTGAACATAGAGCAGAAATGCCGCAGTAATGAGAAACTTGTCGGCAAGAGGATCGAGAAACGCGCCGAGCCGGGTGGTTTCGCCGTATTTGCGGGCATGGTAGCCGTCATAGGCATCGGTAATGGAGGCGACGGCAAACACGATCACACCCATCAGCTTCAGATAGGGATCATCCTGCAGAAGCAGGGCAACAAAAACCGGAACCAGCACGATGCGAAGCATGGTCAGCTGGTTCGGAACCGTCATCTGTAAGGTAAACTGCTCTTTCACCCTGTTTCGTTTGGTTGACACGCCCGCGGAAGGTCGAAAACCGGTTCCGGAACGTTTGGGGGGAACATATCCTGTTCTTTAAGATAAAGCATCACCGGATGTTTTTCAACAAGCCCCGGCAACCATAAAAAAATCATTACCCTTTCAGCTCGACGACGGTAACTCCGGCGCCGCCCTCCCCCCACTCTCCCAGCCGGAAACGCTCGACACCCTTGTGCTGCTGAAGGCATTCCGCAGTCCTGCGGCGCAGGGATCCGGTACCCTTGCCGTGAATGATGGTCGCCGTTCTTATGCGGTTCATGCTCATCAGGTCGAGAAACCGCTCGACCGCGGCGATTGCCTCATCCCCGGTCATGCCCCGAAGATCGAGGGTCGTCGATTCCACTTCGGAGCCCGCCGATGTCCATGAAGCTTTTTTTCCGGAAGCGTGCGGTTCCCGTTCCATCTTGCGGACCCCGGTTTTCGATATCTTTTCAAGACTCTTCAGGCTCGTGGTCAGCCGGAAATTGCCGCAACGGACCACGGCGCTGTCCGCATGAAGCGACTCGACCTCTCCGGTGGCATTGCTCTGGCGAAGCCGCACCAGATCGCCGGCGCGGATATCCTCCGGGGCCTCCGACCCGGCGCACCCCTCTTCTCCGGCGGCTTTCTCCCCGGCGGTGAGCCGTTTTTTGTGCAGATCGAGCTTTTTTCGGGCTTCGACAACCGCCCGCTCGTCGGAAGATGCACTTCTGACCTCATGAACGATTCCGCGAATCTCCCTGCGGGCATGCTCGACCTCCTTCTGCATTTCTCGAAATCCCCGGCTTTTCAGTTCCCTGCGCTCCGCCGAAAGCTCCCCGCGAAGCAGGGAAAGCTCCGCTTTCTCCGTTTCGACGAACACCCTCTCCTTCCGGAGATTCGCCTGCAGCTCGCGGTTCTCCTCCATCAGGCATTTCAGGTCGTCGAGCATCCGCTCTACCCCGAGATGTTCGCTTTGCATGAAGCTTTCGGCCCGAGCCACAACGCTCTGCGGAAATCCCAGGCGCTGCATCATGGCGAAAGCGAAACTGCTGCCCGGCACGCCCTTGATGAACCGGAAGGTCGGCTGAAGCCCCTCGCGGTTGAACTCCATCGCTCCGTTGACCACACCCTGGCGTTCATGAGCGAATGCTTTCAGCTCGCCCAGATGAGTCGTTACGATCGTCATGGCGCCACGATGGAGCAGTTCCTCGATCACTGCCCTGGCTATGGCTCCGCCCTCCTCGACATCGGTGCCGGAACAAAGTTCGTCGATCAGCACAAGCGTGCTGCTGCCGGCCGATTCGATAATGGCCCTGATTGCCGCAAGATGGGAACTGAAGGTGGACAGATCGTTTTCGATCGACTGCTCGTCGCCGATTTCGATGGCGATCGTGCTGAAAAGCGGAAAAACCGAACTTTCGCTGCAGGGAAGCAGGTAGCCGTGCGAGAGCATGCAGCAGAGAAGTCCTGCGGTTTTCATGGCTACCGACTTTCCTCCGGCGTTCGGCCCTGAAATCACCAGCACCTGCTCGTCGACACCGAGATCGAGATCGAGCGGATGCACTTCAGCCTGTTTCATCCTGTGGGATATCAGCAGCCAGGGATGGTACCCCCTGACAATGCGCAGCTGCCTCCGGGAAGCGATAACCGGCAGCACGGAACCGGTCTCGACGGCAAGCTTCGCCCTTGCATGGATGGTGTCGAAAGCGGCAAGAATTCCCTGATTGTGGCGAAGATTCTCCAGCTCCGGGCGTATCAGGGAAGATACTTCACGCAAAATGCGCTCTATCTCCCGGCGTTCGCTGATTTCGAGTTCCTGAATCCTGTTGCTCACGGCGAGCGCTTCCGCCGGTTCGACAAACACGGTCTGGCCGCTGCCCGAATAGTCCTGGATATAGCCGGGAACCTTGTACTTGTACTCGACCCTGAAACCAAGCGTAAGACGGCCGTTCTTCATGGCTACGGTATCGTCCATCAGCCAGCCGTTCTCAAGGCAGCGCCGGAGAAGGCGCTCCATTTTTTTATGCAGGGCAATACGGCTCTCCCGCAGTTCGCTGCGGATCATCTGCAGGCCGTCACTGGCGCTGTCCCTGATTCCTCCCTGTTCATCGACGATGCCGCTGATGGTGAACTGCAGGGTCTTTTCAAGCCAGAGTCTGATGCAGCATTCATTCAGGCGCGGATAGATCTCCCGGTTGGCGAACATGAACCTGCGAAGCTCGGCAGAAGCGCGGAGCAGCTGATGAATATCCAGGAGTCCGGCGGCGTCGAGATAACTGTCGAGCACATCGAGATGGGCGAGCAGCGGACGGGTGTCCGGCAGGGAGGAAAAAGGAAGGGCGTGCCCTTCAAGCAGAAAATTCCGGAGTTCGAGCACGCGCTCAAGCTCTCCGGTCACCTCGTCGATTCCTTCAAGCTGCCGGGAGGCAAGAAGAAGGTCGCGCCCCATCGGCGACAGACAGAATCTTGCGGTATAACCGGCTATTCTGGTAAATTCAAGTTTCTGCAGCAGTAATTCGTCCATCATGCATACCGGTTCATTTCATGAAACCCGGGCTCCGAAAAAGCCGGGAGGATTGAAGATACTCCATCGCTTTTGACATTTGCCACCGAACTCGTTACTTTTGCTGAATCATTTTCACAAGATACCAGCTTTAGCCGACCAATACCCAACAACCCGTCATGAGACTCTCCGTCAATATCGATCATATCGCAACACTGCGCAACGCCCGCAATGAATTCGACCCCGATCCGGTCGCAGCAGCCCTTCTTGCCGAAAAAAGCGGAGCGGCAGGCATAGTGTGCCACCTGCGCGAAGACCGCCGTCATATCAGAGACAACGATCTTGAACGGCTGCGCCGGGCGGTGACAACCAAACTCGATCTCGAAATGGCCATGACTGCCGAAATGCAGCTCATCGCGCTGAAAACAAAACCGGAACTGGTCACCCTGGTGCCCGAAAAACGCGAAGAGCTTACCACCGAAGGCGGATTCGACATCACGAGACACCATGAAACGCTCATCGAATTCATCAAACCGCTGAACGATGCCGCCATAGCTGTCAGCATCTTTATCGAACCCGACCGGAGGGCCATCGATCTGGCCCGGCAGGCAGGCGCAGCTATGGTTGAACTGCACACCGGCATCTATTCGCTGAAGGAGACCGACGAAGAACGCGGGAAAGAGCTGGAAAACGTCCGACAGGCCGCCCGTTACGCCCGTTCGCTCGGACTCTCGGTCGTTGCGGGCCACGGCCTGAATTACCGTAACGCCGCCCCCTTCAGCACCATCAGCGAAATTGAGGAAGTCAGCATCGGACACGCCATCATCGCCAGAGCGGCTTTTACCGGACTGGAGAGCGCCATCAGGGAGATGCTCAGACTTCTCGGGAGCGAAGCATGAGCAGCGGCGCCTCCCCAAAAACCATACCGGTCGTGCTTGCAACCGGAAATCCTGACAAGGTAAAAGAGCTTCGGCCGATCCTGGAACAGATATCGCCGCTTTTTACCATCTACGCTCTTTCCGACCTCGGCATCACCAGGGAGATCGAAGAAACGGAAACAACGCTTTCGGGCAACGCCCTCCTGAAAGCCGACACAATATTCGCCCTGCTGGAGCAGCGATTTGCGTTCTTCATCACCATGGCCGACGACACCGGCCTCGAAGTCGATGCCCTCGGCGGTGAACCGGGAGTACTGTCGGCACGCTTTGCACCGGTTCCCGAAGGCACGAAACCCTCCTATGAGGACAATATCCGTCACCTTCTCCTCCGGATGCAGGGCATAAAAAAAAGAACGGCACGCTTCCGGACGGTTATCGCCATGAAAGGGCGCATTCCGTCCGGAGGAAACGCCTTCGGGTTCCGCCATACCGCCGAAGGAGTTGTTGAAGGCTCCATCACGGAAGAAAAAAAAGGAGATCTTGGGTTTGGCTATGATCCGGTATTTCATGTAAATTCAGCGGAAAAAACCTACGGTGAAATGACCATAGCTGAAAAAAACAGGATCAGCCACCGATCCCTGGCCCTGCTGAAAGCATCGGCAGCGCTTTTCGAAATCATGAGATCACACTGTTCTCCTGAAAACCAAGACACCCCCCCAGGCTTATGAACCTGTTCGAAGCTGTCATTCTCGGTATCGTCCAGGGACTGACCGAATTCCTGCCCATCAGCAGCACCGCACACCTGCGAATCATCCCGGCCCTTGCCGGATGGAAGGATCCCGGAGCCGCATTTACCGCCATCGTCCAGATCGGCACGCTTGCAGCGGTGCTCATCTATTTCTTCCGCGACATAACGGCCATCGTGCGCGAAGTGGTGCGGGGCATGCTCACAGGCAGGCCGCTCGGCACTCCCGAAGCGAAAATGGGGTGGATGATCGCCGCGGGAACGATACCCATAGTGGTTTTCGGGCTGCTGTTCAAAACCGAAATCGAAACATCGCTCCGCTCGCTCTACTGGATCAGCTGTGCGCTTATCGGGCTTGCCCTGCTGCTTACCCTTGCCGAAGGACGGGTAAAAAAACGTCTCGGTCGTGGACTTGGCATGAAATCGATGGAGGAGATCGGCTGGAAAGAGGCGCTGCTGATAGGTCTTGCCCAGAGCGTTGCCCTGATTCCCGGCTCGTCACGCTCGGGAGTGACCATCACGGGAGGACTGTTTCTGAACCTTTCGCGCGAAGCGGCCGCCCGGTTCTCCTTTCTGCTCTCGCTTCCGTCAGTCTTTGCCGCCGGAATTTTCCAGCTCTACGAAACCAGGGATGTACTGCTCTCCTCTCCGGACAACCTGACCGCCATTCTCGTTGCCACCCTGGTATCCGCCGTGGTCGGCTACCTGTCGATCGCCTTTCTGCTCAACTACCTGAAACATCACACCACAAAGGTCTTCATACTCTACCGCCTGGTGCTCGGCGCGGGCATTCTGATCCTGCTTGCATCCGGCATGCTTCCGGCGACCTGAGCTTCCGGAGTCGGCCGGATTGATGTCCCGGAGGAACCCAAAGGACGAAAAGAACCCGTGACTCGTCCGCACAAGTGACAACAGGAACCGCAAGGACCTCAGGGATGAACACCGTCACACGCTTTCAACCCCGTGCCCCGGCTCACGACTCACGACTCACGGCTTACACTCTTTAACTCCCATCTCCGGGCCCCCGGCTCACGGCTTACCGCTCACGGCTCACTCTCTTTAACTCCTGACACCCCCGGCAACTTTTTACCGTTGAAAAGAATTCTCTTTTCTCATTGAGAGGGCGGGATTTTTTTTCTTATATATAAAGAATTTACTCAACCAAAATCAACCATTCAGCCATGCCATACCGCTTGGAAAGCGTAGGGCAGAATGGCTTTGAAAAAGCAGACTTACACATACATACAAAATGTTCGGACGGAATCTTCTCTCCGGAGGATATCGTTGCAAGGGCAGCGGCTTCCGGATTGGCGGCAATAAGTATTACCGACCACGATTCTGTTGCAGGTATTGACAAAGCAAAGCCATCAGCCTTAGCAAAAGGCCTCGAACTCATTCCGGGAGTGGAAATGAGTTCAACGTACAAGGGTTATGATATTCATATCCTTGGTTATTTTTTTGACTACAAGCATTCCGAGCTTAAGCTCTATCTTGACCACTGCCGTCATCTTCGCACCGAAAGGGCCGAGCGGATGGTGGGCAAGCTGGCCAAAATGGGTGTAAAGATCGGAATCGAGGAGATTATCCTCAAAGCCCAGAACGGAAGTGTCGGCAGGCCGCATATCGCCGCAGTGCTTCAGGACGGCGGCTATGTGAAAAGCTTCAGCGAAGCGTTCAGCAGATACCTTGGAGCGCACAGTCCGGCTTACGTCAAAAGCATCGAAACGCATCCGGCAGATGTCATCAGGCTTATCAACGAAGCCTCGGGGCTCTCTTTTCTTGCCCATCCGGCCCAGAACATCCCCGACGAGATTCTCAAACAGCTGATCACGTTCGGCCTTGACGGCATCGAGATTATCCATCCCTCGCACGATACCTACAAGCAGAACTACTACCGTGAAATCGCCAACGAATACTTTCTCCTTTTTTCAGGCGGATCGGATTATCACGGCCTGAAAGAGAGGGACGACGAGACCTTCGGCACCATTACCATTCCCTACGAATGGGTGACAAAAATGAAAAGCCGGCTGGTAAAAACGTGAACGTGACGACCATTGTGTGATTATGCAAAGATTTGCTATTATCAGATCAAATTACAAGGCGTCCCTCTGCAGGAAAGCATGCCGCCTCATGACCGAGTATCTATGCCATTAACCGTCATACGTTCTCTTGAAAAAGACCTCTCACTGAAAGCGAAGGAGTATCTCCTCACCATGCAGGAGTTCTTCCTTTTTTCCGTGAGGGCGTTCTTCACCCTGCCGAAAATCAAGCGCTACTGGCGGGATTTCCTCGATCAGGCCACCATCTGCGGTACCGATTCCATTCCCATTGTGCTGGTCAGCGCCATATCGATCGGCTCCCTGCTTGCCATTGAGGTCGGCAACCTGCTCGAGGATTTCGGCGCGAAAACCATGCTCGGCCGATCAACCTCGATTTCGGTTATCCGTGAGCTCGGCCCGCTGCTGATGGGGCTCATGCTTTCCGCCCGGTTCGGTTCGCGCAACGGTGCAGAACTCGGCGCCATGCAGATATCCGAACAGATCGACGCACTCAGGGCTTTCGGCACCGACCCGGTGGCCAAACTGGTCATGCCGAGGCTTGCCGCCGCGCTGATCATGTTCATCCCGCTGACGGCCCTTTCCGATTTTGCCGGCCTGCAGAGCGCCGCATATCTGGCCGAGCACTATCACCACCTTGACCCCGGCATTTTCTGGAACGCGGTCTATCCCCGTCTCGGGCCGAAAGATTTCGTCGTCGGGTTCGCAAAGGCGCCGGTATTTGCCGTCATCATAACGCTGGTAAGCAGCTATAACGGATTCATAGCGAAAGGCGGCACCGCCGGCGTCGGGCGCGCCACCATCAAAGGCATCGTCGTTTCCTCGGGACTTGTGCTCATTGCAAACTTCTATGTATCGAAGATAGTGCTGGAAAACATGTAAGAAGATGATTGAACTGCGCAATGTCACATTGAAATACGGGGAACGGGAGATACTGAAAAACGTCTCGGTCTCCATCAGGGACAACACCATCAAGGCGATCCTCGGCCCGAGCGGCGTAGGAAAAAGTACGATCCTCAAGCTCATGCTCGGGCTTATCAAGCCCAACAGCGGGCAGGTCATCGTCGACGGAACCGACATCACGAAGCTGAAGGAAACCGAACTCTACCCGATCCGCAGAAAAATGGGCATGGTCTTTCAGGGCAATGCGCTCTTCGACTCCATGACCATCAGCCAGAACCTCGGCTTTTTTCTCAGGGAAAACCTCAAGCTGCCCGAAGCGGAGGTGCAGGAACGGGTCGCCGAACAGATAAAGTTCTCCGGCCTCGAAGGATATGAAGAGCAGTTGCCCGAAAACCTGAGCGGAGGCATGCGCAAACGGGTCGCCATCGGGCGCGCGCTGATTTTCAGGCCGCACATGATTCTTTTCGACGAACCGACTGCCGGACTCGATCCGGTCAGCTCGAAGCGCATCCTGCATCTTATCAGCACGCTGCAGCAGTCGAGCAACCTCGGGGCGGTAATCGTAACCCATATCATCGACGACGTGTTCAGCATTGCCGATCATGCCGCCGTACTCTATCAGGGAGAGATCATTTTCGATGACGAAACGGAAAAGCTGCACCAGTCGCAGCACCCGTTCATCCGGTCGATCCTCTCCGACAAGATCCTGGAACTTTAACATCAAGAGCGTACTATCCGTATGAAAAATCCGAATGCACTGAAATGGAGCGATCTGAGAACCGGCATCTTTTTTCTGCTCGGACTTGGTTTTGCTGCCTATCTCGGCCTGGTGGTCGGCAAAAACAGCAGTCTCTTCACCGGCGTAACGACCATCAAGGTTCTTTCCAGGGATGTGCAGGGTCTTGCCGAAAATAACTTCGTCTCCGTTTCCGGAAAAAAGATCGGTACGGTCTCAAAGCTCGACTTCGTCACCAACAACGACTCGCTCTACGTTGTCGCCGAGCTCAGGCTGCGCAACGAGTTCGCGGTGCTCGTCACCAAAGACGCCAAGGCAACCATCCGTTCGCTGGGCGTGCTTGGCGATAAATATGTCGATATCATAACCGGAAAAGGTCCGCAGGTGAAAAATGGCGATTTCATCGCCCTCGATGCAGAGGACGGCATGGCGGAACTTACCGGAGGAGCAAACCGTGCTCTGGCCAAAATCAACCTGCTGCTCGACAAGATCAACAGCGGCAAGGGCGTAGCCGGAAGGCTGGTTTCCGATGAAAAAATGGGCGCCGAACTTGCCGAAACCGTCAGCAGCCTGAAAAGCACTTCCGCTGAACTGTCCGCACTTTCAAGGAAAGCATCCAGCGGCAGCGGACTGCTGCCCAAGCTCATCAATGACGGAGAACTTGCAAAAAATACCGAAGAGACCGTTTCCCGCCTGAACAAGGCGGCCGAGAAAACCGAAGCCCTGATGGCCAAGCTTGAGAGCGACCAGGGGACTTTCGGCCAGCTCCACTCCAATCCGGCCCTTTACAACAACCTGAACCAGACGCTTTCTTCACTCGATTCGGTACTGGTCGATCTGAAAAAGAACCCCAAACGGTACGTCAAGTTCTCGGTATTCTGAGGATATGAAACATGCTCATCCGCCGCACACTTCTCATCCTGATGCTGGCGCTTTCCGCCGCGTCCGGCCCACGGAGGGCAAACGCGGCGGACTTCGGACCACTTGAAAGAATTGCCCTGGAAGCCGTCAGGGACGGCGTATTTCCCGGCACAAGCATCGCCGTGATCCATCGGGGCAAAACCGTATTCCACCGCGCTTTCGGACGGTACACCTACTCCGCAGCATCCCCGTCCGCAGATACGACAACCATCTACGACCTTGCCTCCCTCACCAAAGCCGTGGTCACCACAAGCATCGTCATGCAGCTCGTCGAACGGGATTCGCTCGATCTCGATGCCCCGGTCGCGCGCTACCTGCCGGCATTTGCCGGACGCGGAAAAGAGAAGGTCAGTGTGCGCAACCTCATGCTGCACAATTCGGGATTGCGGGCCCACACCTTTTTCTACAAGAGCTGCCGCACCCCCGAGGAGGTATGCAGCGCCATCGACGACGACACCCTGATCTCTCCGCCTGGAACCGCGACCCTCTACAGCGACCTCGGATTCATCACGCTCGGAAGGATCGTGGAAACCGTGACAGGAAAAAGCCTCGACGCCAACTTCCGCCAGCGCTTCTCCCTGCCGCTCGGCATGCGCCGAACCCTGTTCAATCCGCCCTCCGGCCTTCTCGGCTCGATTGCACCGACCGAGCAGGATACCTCATGGCATTTCAGCATGAAACGCCCCCTCGTTCACGACCAGAACGCCGCGCTGCTCGGCGGCGTCGCCGGCCATGCCGGACTGTTCTCCACAACCGGCGATCTCGTTACGTATGTCAGCATGATGATGCAGAACGGATCGTACAAAGGAAAACGGTATTTCAGACCGGAAACCGTGCGCATGTTCACGTCGAGAAGCGGAAAGGCCCCTCGGGCTCTGGGATGGGATCTGCGTTCGCTTGAAGGCTCATCTTCGGCAGGAACGGCATTTTCCGCCTCCTCATGGGGACATCTCGGCTTTACCGGCACCAGCATCTGGGTCGATCCGGAAAAGGATCTTGCCGTCATCATGCTCAGCAACCGCGTCCACCCGACATCGGAAAACATCAGCATCCGCAAGTTCCGTCCCCTGCTGCACGACACCGTGGTACGCTGCATCAACACAAAGTGATTCGGGTCCCTTCGACCTGAACATCCTATATTGCAGGCATACGGATTACATCCATCTACAGCAAGCATTCAATGGCACAACTCGACATTCTCGTCGTGGACGACGAAATCAATATCCGGAAGACCCTGTCGGTTTTCGTGGAATCGCGGGGACACCGGGTAACGGCGGTCAGCAATTCCCGAGATGCCGTCAGGGAGGCCGAACTGCACGTCTTCGACATCGCTTTCGTTGATTTGCGGCTTGGCGCGGAAAACGGACTCGATCTGGTGCATTCGCTGCTGAGAGTATGCCCGCAGATAAAAATTGTGGTGATAACAGCCTACGCCTCCATCGACACCGCTGTCGAAGCCATGAAACGCGGAGCGGCGGACTACCTTGCCAAGCCGTTCACTCCCGGCCAGCTCGAACTGATTATTGAACGTCTCGCAGGACTCTGCGATATGGAAAACCGTATAACGACCCTGCAGGAAGATCTGAACCGGATACATCCCGAAGCGTATCTTTCTTCCCGATATTCGTCCATGCAGCGGGCGCTGGAACTCGCCCGTCAGGTAGCACCTTCTGAAGCCGTCGTGCTTCTGCGTGGCCCGAGCGGTACAGGAAAAACGGTTCTTGCCCGTTCGATCCACAACTGGAGCCACAGGGCATCAAAACCCTTCGGTATCGTCTCCTGCCCTTCACTCGGCCCGGAACTGCTTGAAAGCGAGCTTTTCGGCCATGTGAAAGGCGCTTTCACCGGAGCGGTCAGGGAAAATCCCGGAAGGGTTGCCTCCTGCGAAGGGGGCACGCTGTTTCTGGACGAGATCGGCGACCTGCCGCTCCCGGTCCAGCCGAAACTCCTGCGTTTCATCCAGGATCGTGAATACGAAAGGGTTGGCGACCACCAAACCAGAAAAGCCGACGTCAGAATCGTTGCCGCCACGAACATGGATATGGAACGTGCGGTCAGGGAAGGAGGTTTCCGCGAAGACCTCTTCTACCGCCTGAACGTCATCCAGATAGAGCTGCCGCCGCTTTCGGGAAGACCGGACGACGTAGCACTGCTTGCCGGCAACATGCTGGGCTTCTTTTCCGCACAGAACCACAAATCCATCTCGGGATTTACCGAACAGGCCTTGCATGACCTGAAAACATATTCATGGCCGGGAAACATCAGGGAATTGCGGAACGTAATCGAGCGGGCGGTCATTCTCTGCAAAACCGGGCAAATCGGTGAAGAACTGCTTCCCGAAACCATCATTACCCAATCGCCACCTGTCCGGATAGGAGATATGCTGCCGCTGGAGGTCATCGAAGAAAACCATATCAGGAGCATTCTCGTATCGACGAAATCCCTGCAGGAAGCAGCCGACACGCTCGGAATCGATCAGGCCACGCTCTGGCGAAAGCGAAAACAATACCGGATCTGAACTTGCCGGACAGGAAACGCATTGCAAAATTCAATGCATTTCAATGTACTTCCCTCCCTACCCTTGCGTTCTGCAAGATGTTGCTGACCGCACTTTCCTTATGTTTGATGATGTAAATACCATGCGCAACCGACCCGCGGGACCCCGAACGGGAAACGGCTGTTCATATTTTGAACCGGAAATCATGCGCCACCCGATATACCGGATCAACATCGTCAGTATACCATGACAAGTCTCCATATCCTCCGCAGCGTAAAAAAACTTGTTCTCGGCCGCGGACGGGATTTTCGTGATCAGAACATCTTCCACAAACTTGCACTCACGGCGTTTCTCGCCTGGGTCGGACTTGGTTCGGATGGACTTTCCTCTTCCTGTTACGGACCCGCAGAAGCATTCAAGGCACTCGCCGGTCATCCGACCCTCGGTATTTTCGTTGCCATTGCAACCGGCGTAACCATTCTGATCATCGCGTCCAGCTACTCACACATCATAGAACTCTTTCCTTACGGCGGCGGGGGATACCTTGTCGCCAGCAAACTGCTCTCTCCGGAAATCGGGGTCGTTTCGGGAAGCGCGCTGCTGATCGACTACGTTCTCACCATTACCATTTCAATTGCAAGCGGAGCTGATGCCATTTTCAGTTTTCTTCCCGGAAACATGCTCGGCTTCAAGCTCTGGTTTGCCGTATTCGGGGTTTCCGTGCTCCTGATACTGAACCTTCGAGGCATCAAGGAAGCGGTAGTACCCCTGGTTCCGGTTTTCCTGCTGTTCATAGTCACCCACTTCATCGCCATCGTTTACGCCCTGTTTTCCCATATGGCAGACTTCGGAACGGTATACCGGGAGACCGGAAGCGAACTTGCTTCTTCAGTCAGCACCCTCGGGTATTCCGGAGTACTGTTCCTCATCCTGAAAGCTTACAGCCTCGGGGCAGGTACCTTTACCGGTATTGAAGCCGTCAGTAACGGGCTTCCCGTACTGAGAGAACCGAAAGTCGAAACCGCAAAAAAAACCATGACGTACATGGCGGTCTCACTTTCCGTAACGGTGATGGGGCTGATGCTGGCTTACATTCTTTTCGATGTCCGCGACACGCCCGGCAAAACCCTGAATGCGATTCTCTTCCAGAACATCGTCGCTTCGTGGAACGGGCATTACGGCATGATTTTCGTATGGATAACCCTGTTTTCCGAAGCGGTTCTGCTGTTCATTGCCGCACAGACCGGTTTTCTCGACGGCCCGAGGGTTCTGGCGAACATGGCGCTCGACAAATGGCTGCCCTCGCGTTTTGCAATGCTCAGCGACAGGCTGGTGACGGAAAAGGGAATCCTGCTCATGGGCACCGCCTCCCTTGCCATGATGGTACTGTCGAAAGGGTCTGTCGATTTTCTCATCGTGCTCTACAGTATCAACGTCTTTATCACCTTTACCCTCTCGCAGCTGGGCATGGTGAAACACTGGTGGGAGAAACGGGAAAGCGAAAAACGGTGGGCAAGCAAGCTTGCGGTGAACGGCATCGGTCTGGTGCTCACAACCTTCATCCTGCTGTCCGTACTGATTCTCAAATTCCACGAAGGCGGATGGGTCACCATCCTGATTACAGGACTGCTGGTCATGGGCGCCTTCTTTATAAAGGCTCACTACAAAAAGACCTACGATACGCTGAAAAGGCTCGATGTCATTGTTGAAGCCGCCGTCCTGACAGGGGCCGATGTGAGCGACAAGGAAACCGCCGGTTCATGTCCGATGCCTGCCTTCGAGCCGGAATCCAAAACAGCGGCCATTCTGGTAAACGGCTTCAACGGTCTCGGCCTGCATACCCTGTTCAGCGTTTTCCGCCTGTTCGGCGAAAGTTACAGGAATTACGTGTTCGTCGAGATCGGCTCCATCGATGCCGGAAATTTCAAGGGTGCCGATGAAATAGGCAATCTCGGCAACTTCGTACGCAACGAGACGTCGAAATATGTCGACTACATGAAAGAGCATGGCTACTATGCCGAAGCCTATGTATCCATAGGCACCGACGTCGTCGAGGAGATCAACAAGCTGGTACCCGACATCACCGCACGATTCCCCAATATCGTCTTCTTCGGCGGACAGCTCGTTTTCAGCAAAGAATCCCTGATGGACCGCTGGCTGCACAACTACACGGTTTTTGCCGTACAGCAGAACCTCTACGTGCATGGCATCCCCTTTCTGATCCTGCCTATCAAGGTATGATCTCCTGCAGCGATCTCTCTTAACGCGTATGAAACGACATTGAAAAATGCAATGCCGTTTCGTGGCATTCCTTGATTTTTCCAAGACACGGGCAACCCAAACTCCTGCTTTTGCGTTGATATACAAGGGTTTCAGGCATTGGCACGCTATTTGGCTTAACACATCCGGAGGCATACATGATCGGAATACGACAGAAACTTGCGCTCGGCTTCGGGAGCCTGCTCCTGATCGTCGTCGCAATGGGAATACTCACGATCCGGCAGATCGATACACTTGGTGAAGCCATCGACGTCATTCTCAAGCAGAACTACCGGAGCGTGATCGCCTGTCAGGAGATGACCGAGTCACTCGAGCGGATCGACAGCGGCGTCCTGTTCACCTTTGCCGGCCATTACGAGGACGGTATCCGCAACATCAGGCAGCATGAACGACATTTCGAAAAAGCATTGCATACGGAACTCGACAATATCACCCTGCCCGGCGAGCACGAAAAGGCCATGCGTATCAGTACCCTGTTCAGAAGGTACTCCACCGTTATCGCCAGGGTAACCGATCCGCAGCGTCCTTTGCTGGAAAGGCAGCAATACTATTTCTCGACCCTTCTGCCGCTGTTCCGGGAAATCAAACAACATGCGGGGTACATACTCGACATGAACCAGAGAAACATGAACGAGGCGAACGACAACGCCAGAAAAATGGCAGCTTCGGCGCACAACACCATGCTGGCCGCAATTGCTGCAAGTGCGCTGCTTGCCATACTCTTCAGTTTCCAGTCGAACCGGTGGATTCTCATGCCGATCCGGAAACTGATCGTTTCAGCCCAGGAGATCAGCAAAGGCAATCTCGACCTCTCGCTCGATACCTCGTCGAACGACGAGATCGGGCAGCTGTCCCGCTCGTTCAACGAGATGGCGACTACCCTGCGCAGGATACGGAAAGCGGACAGCCAGATCCTCCTGCGCACCAGAAAAACCCTGCAGGATGTCTTCAGAACCCTCCCCCTGCCCGTCGCGGTATTCGATCCGGACGGTCTTGTCGAGATCGCGACCGAAAGTGCGGAACGCTACTTCGGCATGAAGCCGGGCAGCAACGTTCATGACCTTGGATACCCCTGGATGGAGGAATTGCTGGCCGGAACGTTCCGGAAAGGATCAGGAGCGGACTCCGGAAAAAACGGAAGTTTTATCCAGCATTTTGCCGATAACCGTGAGATCTTCTTCCAGCCCACCATCGTTCCGATTCCCTCCGGACACCCTGCAGAGGAGAGTTCCGGAACGGCGCTGATATTGCGGGATGTCACGCAGGTGCATGAACAGCTCGAACTGAAGCGCAGCGTCATTGCCACGGTTTCACACCAGCTGCGCACACCGCTGACCGCATTGAGAATGTCCATCCACCTCCTGCTCGAGGAGCATACAGGACACCTCAACGGGCAACAGGCCGACCTGCTGCTCGCCGCTCGGGAAGAGAGCGAGCGCCTTGTGCATATCCTCGACGACCTGCTCGATATCAACCGGATCGAATCCGGCAAGGCTCATCTTGACCTGTCTATCCTTTCTCCCTGCCGGATCGGCGCTGAAGGCATGGAACCGTTCCTTCTGCCCTCCCGCGATCAGGGAGTAAGCATAAGGAACACCATTCCCGAAACACTGCCGGATATTCTGGCGGACAGGGAAAGCCTCATGCACGTTTTTGCAAACCTGCTCTCCAACGCCCTCCGGTTCACCTCCGCCGGAGGCTCAATAACGCTCAATGCCTGCGAAGATGACGGCAACATCCGGTTCTCGGTTGAAGACACCGGAACAGGCATCGACGCCGAACATCTGGAACACCTTTTCGAGCCGTTCTACCGGGTTCCGGGACAGCGGGAGAAAAACGGCATCGGTCTCGGGCTCTCGATCGTCAAGGAGATCGTGGATGCGCACGGAGGAACTGTCGGCGCGGAAAGCTCTCCGGGAAAAGGGTCGCGATTCTCTTTCACCCTGCCCGTCCGGAAAACCTGATCTGAAAGAACAAGCGTGCAGAAAAAAATCCTGCAATCATGAACGTTTACCAGACTCTGTATCTCGGCATTCTGATTTTTCTCGTCATCGCCGGTCTTGGCGCACTTGCCGGCATCATCTTTCATCTATAGGAGAGTGACATGAATTTGATCGTCCTGCTCGTTTTTATCACCAGCATGGGTTACCTGGTCTATGCGATCGTTCATCCCGAAAAATTCTAACATCATCGAATCATGGCACCGTTACTGTTGCTGACCCTCATCGTTCCCGCCCTGCTGTCCTGGCCACTCGGAAAGGTTATGGCTCATCTGATCGAGCCCGGCGGAACATCCCGCTACGGACGCCGGACATCGGAACTTTTCTGCAGGACAGGAGGAGACGCGCTCACTGGTGAACAGGACTGGAAGCAGTACCTCGTCTCCATGCTCGTGTTCAACATGATGATGTTCGCTTTCGTGACGACGGTACTTGCCCTGCAGCAGTCGCTGCCGCTGAACCCTGACGGTAAAGGCCCTCTGGAAGCAAGCCTGATATTCAACACCGCGGCGTCGTTCGTCACGAACACCAACCTCCAGCACTATTCCGGAGAAGCCGCAATGAGCTATTTCTCCCAGCTTGCCGGACTGATGTGGCTGCAGTTCGTCTCCGCCGCCACAGGAATCGCATGCCTTGCCGCCCTTGCGCGCGCATTGGGAGGCAGAAGCAGCGTCGGCAATTTCTATATCGACCTCCTGCGGGCTGCATTTTTCATACTGCTGCCGCTCGCCCTGCTTCTTGCGCTCATCCTGATCGCGGGAGGGGTACCGATGACCTTCGAAGGGGCTGCTGTAGCCCGTACCCTCGAAGGGGCAACGCAGACCATGGCCCGCGGGCCTGTTGCTGCCATGGTGGCCATCAAACAGCTTGGCACCAACGGGGGTGGATATTTCGGCCCCAACTCCACCCACCCGTTCGAAAACCCATCCTTCTACACCAACATCGTGGAATGCATGAGCATTGTCCTGATTCCCATGGCGGCGGTCTGGATGTTCGGGCGCATCACGGGTCGCATGCGCGACGCATCGGTCATCTTCTCGGTCATGATGATTCTGCTGCTCGTCAAGGCTGCGGCCGCATTCTGGCTTGAAAGCGCTCCCGCTGCGGCACTTTGGGGGCTTCCCGTCGAAGCCGCCCCGAATCTCGAGGGCAAGGAACTGCGTTTCGGGGCAGGAGCCGGCGCTCTCTGGGCTGCGCTCACGACCGCCACAAGCAACGGCTCGGTCAACTGCATGCACGACAGCCTCAACCCGCTGACCGGCCTCGTACCGCTGGCCGGCATGTGGATCAATGTCGTGTTCGGCGGTGTCGGCGTCGGCATCATCAACCTGTTCATCTTCATCATCATCGGCGTCTTCATCTGCGGCATGATGGTGGGGCGCACCCCGGAATATTTCGGAAGGAAAGTCGAAACCGGGGAAATGCGGCTTGCCCTGCTTGCCCTTCTGGTGCATCCCCTTCTGATCCTCGGAGGAACGGCGCTCTTCGCGGCCACTCCTGCCGGGGCGGCCACCGTGCTGAACAGCGGAGCCCACGGGTTCACGGAAATCCTCTACGAGTTCACTTCAGCCGCGGCCAACAACGGATCGGGCTTCGAGGGACTCGGCGACAACACCGTTGCCTGGAACATCGCCACCGGAGTGGTGATGCTGCTGGCCCGTTATATCCCCATCATTCTGCCCCTTGCGATCGCCGGATCACTGGCGTCGAAAAAACCGGTGCCGGAAACCTCCGGTACCCTTCGAACCGACACCCCGCTGTTCGGGCTCATCATTCTCGGCAGCGTGATCTTCATCGGAGCGCTGCTGTTCCTTCCGGTAGCCGTGCTTGGTCCCCTGGCGGAACACCTCTCGGCGGCAAGCCATTGAGGAAAGGAACCTTCCCGAAGAACCAAACCTGAAACCATGACGAACCGTACTTCCCTGCCGGATACCTGTGAACAGGCCAAATCCGGACGCCGTAAGGCAAAAACCTCCTCACTGTTTGAAAAACAGCTCGTAACGGGAGCACTCCGGCGTTCTGCCGTAATGCTCGACCCCAGGTCGATGGCAAAAAATCCGGTCATGTTCGTTACCGAAGCGGGAGCGGTGCTGACCACGCTCATCGCCGCCGGGAATGCCTTCACCGGCAAAGGAAACCTGACCTATACCGTAGCGGTCGCACTCATCCTGTGGCTGACCGTCCTGTTCTCGAACTTCGCCGAAGCCCTTGCAGAAGCCAGGGGCAAGGCCCAGACGGACAGCCTCAAACGCACACGCCGCAATACCGTTGCAAGAAAAGTGACGAACGGCCGGGAGGAATCCGTGAATTCCGATGAACTGCAGGAGGGCGACCGGGTTGTCGTGCTTGCCGGCGAGATCATTCCGGGTGACGGGGAGATCGTCGAAGGAGCCGCAATGGTGGACGAATCCGCCATTACCGGCGAATCGGCACCGGTGGTGCGCGAAGCCGGAGGCGACCGGTCCGGGGTGGTCGGCGGAACGAGAGTCATTTCGGACCGCATCGTGATCCGCATATCCGTTTCGGCGGGCAACACCTTCCTCGACAGGATGATCGCTCTTGTCGAAGGCGCCGTACGGCAGAAAACGCCCAACGAACTTGCGCTTACCGTCACCCTTGCCGGCCTTACCCTGGCGTTCCTGCTGGTGACAGGCTCTCTCTGGCCGATCGGAAAGTATTTCGGCATGACGCTTCCGGTACCCACCCTTGTCGCACTGCTTGTATGCCTCATCCCGACCACCATCGGCGCTCTCCTGGCTGCAATCGGACTTGCCGGCATGGACCGGGCGCTGTCTGCGAACGTACTGGCAAAGAGCGGCAAGGCCGTGGAGCTTGCCGGCGACATCGACACGCTGCTGCTCGACAAGACCGGCACCATCACCATAGGCAACCGGCAGGCGTCCGACTACTTCCCGCTTCCGGGAATCGGCCTCGACCGGCTGGCTCGAATCGCAATGGAGGCTTCATCCGGCGACCAGACTCCCGAGGGAAAATCAATCGTCGCCCTTGCCGAAAAAATGCTGGCCGTAAAGCCTTCCCTGGAAAGCGAAGGAAAAACGGTGCCGTTCTCGGCACAATCCCGGATGAGCGGCATCGATTTTCCCGATGGCCGGAGCTTCCGTAAAGGCGCCCCGGATACGCTTATCAGATATTGCGAAAAACAGGGGGGCACGGTTCCGGCGACGCTGCAGGAACTGGTGAACGAGGTTGCCCGCAAAGGCATGACGCCCATCGTCGTTGCCGATGGCCCGGAACCGCTCGGTGTCGTGGCGCTCGCCGACATCCTCAAGCCGGGCATCGCCGACAGGTTTTCACGCCTGCGAGCCATGGGCCTGCGCATCGTCATGGTAACCGGCGACAACCCGCTGACGGCGGCAGCAATTGCAAGGGACGCCGGTGTGGACGACTACATCGCCGAAGCACGTCCGGAAGACAAGCTTCAGTACATCCGCAAGGAACAGGAGCAGGGACGGCTGATCGCCATGATGGGAGACGGAACCAACGATGCTCCCGCACTCGCCCAGGCGGATATCGGGGTAGCCATGAACTCGGGAACACAGGCCGCCAAGGAGGCCGGCAACATGGTCGATCTCGACAGCGACCCAACAAAACTCATCGAGATCATCGAAATCGGCAAGCAGCTGCTGATGACCAGGGGAGCGCTGACCACGTTTTCCATCGCAAACGACATCGCAAAATACTTCGCGATCATCCCTGCGATGTTCGTGCTGGCGATACCGGGGCTCGGCGTTCTCAACATCATGCGCCTCGCTTCACCGGAAAGCGCGATTCTCTCGTCACTGATCTTCAACGCCATCATCATCCCGCTTCTGATACCGGTTGCGATCAGGGGCGTCCGGTACCGGCCCATGGGAGCAGACACGATGCTCCGCAAAAACCTCCTCATCTACGGAGTCGGGGGCGTGGTCGCGCCGTTCATCGGCATCAAGCTGATCGATATGGCTCTTGCGTTAACGGGACTTGTATAAACCAACAAGCGAGCAACAATGAAAACTGCGCTATCGGGAAAAAATATCCTCCGGCAATTTGCCGCATCC
The DNA here is from genome assembly GCF_049593655.1 of Chlorobium sp. NCBI lineage: Bacteria > Pseudomonadati > Chlorobiota > Chlorobiia > Chlorobiales > Chlorobiaceae > Chlorobium > Chlorobium sp. Next base: position 5,308 of record NZ_JBAWHG010000053.1, on the reverse strand, counting down.
TTACGCATTCTTCCCTTAACCGTGCTTGTCTGCAGCGGGCTGTATACGGGCGCAATCTATCTTGCAGGCCGACTCGCACCCGATGCTTCGTCGGGCTCCCTGGTCCGTTCCGCTGAAGGCGGGGTTATCGGCAGCAGTCTCGTAGCCCAGCAGTTCACCAGACCGGAATACTTCTGGCCCCGTCCCTCGGCAGTATCATGGAACGCATCCGGAGCAGGAGGCAGCAACCTTTCGCCTGCATCTGCGGCCATGAGAGACAAAACAGAGAAAGTGCTTGTAACCCTTGCGCCTGAACAGGGCGAAAAGGTTCCGACGGATCTCGTCACCGCATCCGGCAGCGGCCTCGATCCGCATATTTCCCTTGCATCCGTCAGATTTCAGGCTCCAAGGGTTGCCCGTGCAAGGGGGCTTTCCGTCGACGAGGTAATGCACATCGTCAACAGTCCGGAAAACGGAAAAATCGCCGTACCTTTCCAGGGAGAGCCGCTGGTCAACGTCCTGCAGCTGAATTGCGCCCTTGACCGGGTACGGAAATAAGTTCCTGAAAACGATCAACAATCAGGGGAAGGAAATCGATGGAAAACAACCGGCCCGACAGTTTCCTGCGGCTCATCCAGCGATCGCGCAGGGGCAAGCTGAAAATCTATCTCGGCTACTCTGCGGGGGTGGGAAAAACGTTCCAGATGCTCCAGGAGGCCGGACGTATGAAAGAGAACGACATCGATGTGGTCGCGGGTATCGTTGAAACCCACGGAAGAAAAGAAACGGAAGCACTGCTTTCGGGCCTCGAAATCATCCCGCGCAAAAGCGTGGTCTACCGGGGCATGGAGATCACCGAAATGGATATCGACGCCATTCTCCGGCGACAACCCTCCGTGGTTCTCGTCGATGAACTCGCGCACACCAACGTGCCGGGAAGCCGGAACGCAAAACGATATGAAGATACAGAGGAAATTCTCGCGGCCGGCATTCACGTCATTTCAACACTGAACATTCAGCATCTCGAAAGCCTGTACGAAACCGTTGAACAGGCAACCGGCATAAAGGTCCGGGAACGGGTACCGGACCGTATTCTCGCGATGGCCGACCAGCTCGTCAACGTGGACTGCACCACCGACGATCTCCGCCAGCGGCTCACGGAAGGCAAGGTGTACATAGCCGAACGCACGGAAACAGCGCTTGCCAACTTCTTCAGGAGCGAAAACCTCGAACGGCTCCGGGAACTCTCCCTGAGAGAACTTGCGTCGCAGATCGATTCCCGCCGCCGCAACCAGCCGGTGGAGGATTCCCAGACAAACCCCGACCAGCTCATGGTCTGCCTCAGTTCAAAAAGCCGGAACTGCGAAACCATCCTGCGCTACGCATCGAGAATCGCCGGACGTCTCAACCGCAACTGGTACGCCGTCTACGTCCGGACCTTTGCCGAAAACCCGGCCGTCATCGACCCGGCCGTGCAGCGCATGCTTTCCAACACCCTTACCCTCGCCCAGAATCTCGGGGCAACTGTTTTTACCTACAAGGGAGACGACGTGGTAAAAACCATCCTGCAGTTTGCGCATGAGTACCGGGTCGGACACATCATCATCGGCAACTCGGGCAGACAATTGCCCTTATGGCAGCGCATACAGGGACGAAAAACCATTGTAGAGAGGCTTATCGGCGAATGCAGGGGCATCAGCGTAATCGTGCTCGACACGAGGGGTGAAGAGACACTGAAGCTGAGGAAAAATCCGGCGCCATCCCTTTCGGGAATCAGGGAAACACTCCTGCAGGCCAAACCGCACGAACAGAGCTGGAAGACGCTGATCCGGAACGTACAGCCGGTTCTCTGGGAACACGTCGTGGAAAAAGAGGACGCTTTCCGGACACTGCTCCATGAATGCTGCAGACTCGCCCCGGAAATCGACGAGAATGAAGCGATGCGATGCCTGCTCGAACGGGAACAACAGGGCAGCACCTTCATCGGAGAGGAGATCGCCATTCCGCACGCACGACTCGAACTGCTCAACAAGCCACTGGTGGCAATAGGCATCAGCAAGGTAGGCATCTACGACCCGAACTCGAGCAACACGGCAAGGATCATGTTTCTGGTGCTCTCCCCGCTTGCGGACCCGAACAGCCATATCAAGCTCCTTGGCATCATCAGTAAAACAGCATCGGACAGCCAGTGGAAATCCAGGGTGTTACGAGCTGCCGATAAAAAGGAACTGCTGAAAATCCTGAGAACGTATCCTTAATAACACCGCAGCTGGTGCATCGAGGGGAGGTGACAAGGACGCAAGGGGCCAACAAGACCTGAAAACGGCTCCCCTGACTCCTGGCTTAAGCGAAGATCCCTTCCATCGGCACAATAGGCAGCGGTGTCGGATTCAGCGACTCCCTGCTGAAAATCGCGTTTGCCGCCATGCGACCGGTAAACGCTGCGGCTTCCATGAGAAAAACCGGTGCATCGACCCGCACCCAATCGCCGGCAAGGAACAGATTGGAAAAGGGCGTTTCAACACCGGGACGGCGGCTGTGGTCGCCGGGGGCCCAGCGGGTGAAGTTGGACTGCTGCATGTAGAGCTCGTGCAGGATCGTCGCTCCCTTTGTTTCAGGAAACATGTGGTGCAGCTCCTCCTTCATGGCAGCCCTGATGACCGGTTCCGGCTTCACATCCTCCGGAGCGATGGCATAGGCGTGCAGCTCGACGACGCATCCCCCCCGTTTTCTGGCCCAGGAGATGAACGGTTCCTGAAAGTCGGAATAAAACGATATCGAGTCGGTATAGGTGTACCCCGATACCGTATAGAACGGAAAATCGGCGGACTCGAGCGGACGGTCGAGCCAGAGCCTGTAGACCGCATAAGGATCGGCCTCGCCGAGCGAGGCAACCGAAGATTCGAACCCGGGCATCCCGAGACCGGAACCAAGCAGCAGTTCCCTTGTGCCCCTGACGTCTGAAGCGACAACACAGTACTCCGCGGGAAGCACCTCCCCGGAAACGCCCGACGCTGCCTGCTGCGATCGGAACACGAGACCGCCATCCTGCTCCACGGCTTCGAGCGAGGCAAGCGGAGCCTGAGGCGGGCCACTGACGGGATTGCCCGCAGCATCGAACCGTCCGGAATGGCAGGGGCAGTAAAACCCCCCGCTCTGCGTATCGTACGTCACCGGACATCCCATGTGCGTACACCTCGCATCAAAAGCCTTTATCCTGCCGCCCTCCCGCGAAGCGATAACCGGCACACCCGTATCCGTCTGCAGAATCGCCCAGCCATGCTGGGGAATAGTGTCGGTACCGGTCTGCCGAAACGTTTCGCCGCCGGAGCCTGCCTGCAGTTCGACGCCGGTAACCGTTCCGTTCAGAGCGACCAGCTTCGCCGCCCTTTTTCCCTTCAGGATCGTGACGCCAAGCTCGCGGAGTTTCGCTTCGAGCGGATCGATGAGAGCCGTCATGCAATCCCGGTTGGTAATCCTGAAAGAAAGTCCTTCGGGACTGCCCATGAAATAGAAATGAAAATACCGGATAGCCTCGGCGGCAGAAAGCACCTCGGTCCGGTTCATGGTGGCATCGGCAAACGGATGCAGCACCGTATCGATAAACGCAGGAAGAATCCCGCCCTCTTTGCAGTAAGTCATGAAATCGATTCCATCGTACTGCCTGAAGGTATTGCCGTAATCGTACCGGAACATGCCGATCACCGGCCGGAGTCCCTTGTACTCCTTCAGGAACGAAACGATATCGAGCGAACGCGACTGCCCGACCACGGAGAGGATATTGAAGGGAAACCATTTCGGCGTTTGCCCGTACACCTCCGCCGGTCTCTTTCGGAACAGCACGGGATACCCCGGCGCCGGATCGAAAACGCTGTCCGTGATCCCGGCATAGGCGAACATCTCGTTCAGGTTATAGTACTGGTCGAAAAACCCGTGAAACCCGTGCTCCACAGGAAATCGCTCGCCAAGCGCATCGAGATTCCATCCGGTCAGTTTTCCTCCAAGCGAAGGAGAAGCCTCGACCAGCGTAACCCTGAAGCCTCGCCGGGCAAGCTCCAGCGCCGAGCTGATGCCCGCAAGCCCGCCGCCGATCACAACGGCGCTTTTCGACGCAGCAAGACGGTCCCCGCCCCCCTCCTGCCCGTCGTCTCCTTTCCTGTAAAACTCCTTTCTGGGCTGATAATAACCGACCGCTCCGGCAGCGGCAGCCGCGGTAACGCCTGCACCGATACCTGCACGGGAAAGGACTGTTCTGAGAAACTCGCGACGTTCCATGAAAGAGAGGTGAACTAAGACCCGCAGCGGATCGGTTGGATAAAAAAAGCGAAGTGTATATTTAACGATAAATAGTAATTCTGGCAACCATGCCGCCGAAGATAACCTCGCACTCCACCACACCGGAAAAGATGCCCAGACCCGAAGAGAACCCTGCCGCACTGGTCCGCCGTGAAGCGCTGAGGCTCGGCTTTGCCTCCATAGGTTTTTCGCCGCCGGCGCCCCAGGAAAAGGCATTCAGGCGATTCAGCGACATGATCGGGGAAAATCGGCATGGCGAAATGCGCTGGCTCGAAACCCGGCTGCAGGAACGCACCGATCCATCGAAGCATCTTCCCGACATAAAAACCGTTGTCTCCACAGCGCTCTCCTACAACCTGCCCGAATACGACGCAGCTGCCGCCGGCACCGCACGCATCTCACGGCATGCCGTGATCGACGACTATCACAGGGTCGTACACGGAAAACTCGAGGAACTGCTCGCCTTCATCCGGACCATCCATGACGAACCGGTCCAGGCGATCATTGCCGTCGACAGCGCTCCCCTGCTCGAAAAAGCCTGGGCCGAGTCCTCAGGTATAGGCCGCACGGGAAAAAACACCCTGCTCCTGACTCCGGCAGCCGGCTCACGCGTTTTTCTCGGAGAACTGCTCATCGACCTGCAAATACGGGAACGCGCCGGAGAGCTGCCGAACCGATGCGGCGCGTGCCGGAACTGTCTGGACAGCTGCCCGACAGGTGCGCTTGTGGAACCGGGGAAACTCGACGCCCGCCGATGCATTTCCTATCTGACCATCGAGCTGAAACGGGAGTTCACCCCGGATGAATCGCGGATGGTGGGCGACTGGCTGTTCGGCTGCGACCTCTGCCAGGAGTCCTGCCCCGCGAACGAGTCACGAAAACCTGCACCCGAAGGGCTTTTCACCCTGAAAAAGGAGCTGCTCGCCCTTACGCCGGATGATATCCTGAACCTGACCGGTTCGGGATTCCGCAGGCTCTTCTACGGCACGCCCGTTTACCGAATCGGCCTCAGACGGCTTAAACGCAACGCAAG
>NZ_JBAWHG010000052.1:0-56750 GCF_049593655.1 Chlorobium sp. | reverse complement strand
CTCGGCGGGTGTTTCGCAGCTCGTTGCCTGTATGGCGGACAGGAATGTCCGCCCCCCGTTGGAGAGAATGTTTACGTGACGAAGGGCTGAAAAACAGTTGTCGTTTTATTCTGTTTATCGTATATTTGCGATGAACAAACAGGAGGGAGGAATAGATGCAGAGAACGTTATCGGAAGTAACCTACAATGAAGATGAGATGGCTCTTGCCGGGATGGCCAAGGCGCTGAGCCATCCGGTCAGGGTGAAAATCCTCAAGCTCCTTTCGGGAGAATGCTGCTGTTTTACCGGGGAACTGACCGAAATCATACCCATGGCGCAGTCAACCATTTCCCAGCATCTTAAAGCGCTGCTCGAAGCAGGTCTTATCCAGGGGGAGATAGAACCGCCCAAAGTGAAATACTGCATCAACAGGACAAACTGGATACTTGCACAGCGGATGTTTTCCGTTTTTTTTACCGAGGGAAGTTCTGCGGAATGCGATTGCTGACCCTGGGGTTCGGGCCTGATAGGGCTGGCGTGTTCGCTTTTGATAATCGTTCATTTGCGATAAACAAATAAAAGGAAAGAAAGATCATGAAACAGGTGAAAATTCTCGGTACGGGGTGTGCAAAATGCAGCCAGCTTGCCGATGCCGTCAAGGCGGTTATCGCTTCGCAATGCATCGACGCTGAGGTGGAAAAGGTGGAGGATATCCAGAAAATCATGGCCTACAACGTGCTCTCCACCCCGGCGCTCGTCGTCGACGGGGAAGTGCGCTCGAAAGGTCGTGTTCCCGGACTCGACGAGTTGAAGGATTTGCTAACCAGATAAAAAAAAGGAGCATCAAATGAACAGTGCCGTTGAAGTCTGTCCTACGACAGCGTTGAAAATGATCGGAGAGGGCGCCTTGCTTGTCGATGTCCGTGAGCGTGAAGAGGTTGCCGAAGCATCGTTCGATGTCCCCGGCGTCATGCTGATTCCCTACAGCGAGTTCGATGAACGGTTTCGTGAGATTCCAGCTGACCGGGATGTGATTATAGCCTGTAATGTAGGCGAAAGAAGTCTCATGGCTACCCGTTTTCTCATGCACAACGGCTACCGGAATGCCGTCAACATGCAGTACGGAATCGTCCGCTGGGCGGAAAAGGGTTTTCCCGTGAAAGGCGAATTGAAACGCAAGCAGGGTGGATGCTGCTGTGGCAGCACTTCCGGCAGTTCGAACGGCACGGGAAGCTGCTGCTGAGTAACTCCATCAAGTGAATGAACATGAATCAGCCCGAACAGACCTCCTCCAGCCTGAAGGCCGCAGCCATGACTGTCGTGGCAGCAGTCGTCTGGCTGCTGCTCTACGGTAATTTAGAGCCCGCCGCGGATTTCCTGCTGGGGGTGGCCGGCATCAGTCGTGCGACCCGTTTCGGTGAAGCACTGCACTTCTTCATCTACGAAGTCCCCAAGGTGCTGCTTCTGCTGACAGGCGTGGTGTTCGTTATGGGAGTCGTGCATACCTTCATCTCCGCGGAACGGACGCGGGCCATTCTGTCGGGAAGGCGCGCCGGTGCCGGCAACATGCTGGCCGCCTCGCTCGGCATCGTGACTCCGTTCTGCTCATGCTCGGCAGTGCCGCTCTTCATAGGATTCCTGCAGGCCGGCGTACCGCTCGGCGTAACCTTCTCCTTCCTGATCTCGGCTCCCATGGTCAACGAGGTTGCCCTTGCGCTGCTTTTCGGCATGTTCGGCTGGAAAGTCGCACTGCTTTACATGGCGATGGGATTGCTCGTGGCCGTGGCAGCCGGCATGATTATCGGCCGGCTCGGTATGGAGCGCTGGCTCGAGGACTGGGTGCAGCAGATGCAGCAGAACTGCAGCTGCGGTGCCGATGAAACCGGCGATGCCATGAGCTGGAACAGTCGCCTGTACAATGGCGTAACGCATGTCCGCGAGATCGTGGGCAAGGTGTGGCTCTACATCGTGCTTGGCGTCGGACTCGGCGCCGGCATTCACGGCTACGTGCCGGAGAATTTCATGGCTTCGGTCATGGGTAGAGATGCCTGGTGGTCGGTGCCCGCGGCGGTGCTGCTCGGCGTGCCGATGTACTCCAACGCCGCAGGGATCCTGCCCGTGGTGCAGGCGCTGCTCGGAAAGGGCGCTGCGCTCGGTACGGTCATGGCCTTCATGATGAGCGTGATTGCGCTCTCGGCACCCGAGATGATCATTTTGCGCAAGGTGCTCAAGCCGCAGCTTATCGCGGTATTTGCCGGCGTGGTGGCACTCGGCATCATGCTGGTGGGATTCGTCTTCAATGCAGTCTTTTCAACCTTATGACTACAGGGCGCCTCTATAAAGTTATTGCGCACCCAAATTGCTGCGTTGGTCGGTGCTCGAAATCCTCATGTACTACGTGTACACTCCGGTTTCTCCGCTCCGTCCGCCTTGCACTTTGATCGCTCATCACACTTTATAGAGGTGCCCTACAATACTCAATACTGAATTTATGAAACAGTCCGTGCTCATACTCTGTACCGGGAACTCCTGCAGGAGCCAGATGGCCGAGGGGTTCCTTCGTTCGTTCGATTCCGAACTCGATGTCTTTTCGGCGGGTACGAACCCGGCTGAAGCAGTGCATCCGCTTGCCGTCAGGGTAATGCGGGAAGAGTGGATCGATATCGGCGGCTGCCGTCCGAAAAGCGTCGAGGAATTCACTTCGAGGCCGTTCGACTGGGTCGTGACGGTCTGCTCCGGAGCGAAAGAGTCCTGTCCCGTTTTTACGGGTAAGGTCAAACACCGGGTACACATCGGGTTCGACGACCCTGCGGAAGCCGAAGGGAGCCGCGAAGAGGTGCTTGCTGTTTTCCGCAGGGTTCGCGATGAAATCCGCGAAGGGTTCAGAAGCTTCTACAACGCAATGCAGACGGGAGGGTAGCACCATGGGTATGTCAACCAGACAACTTTCCTTTCTCGATCGCTATCTCACGCTCTGGATATTCCTCGCCATGGGTATCGGTGTGCTCTCGGGCTATCTTGTTCCCGGTACGGCAGCGTTCTGGAACACGTTTCAGTCAGGCACCACCAATATTCCCATCGCCATAGGGCTTGTCGTCATGATGTATCCGCCCCTGGCCAAGGTGAAGTACGAGGAGCTTGGCGATGTTTTCCGCAACACCAGGGTGCTCGCACTCTCGCTGGTACAGAACTGGGTGATCGGTCCGGTGCTCATGTTCGTCCTTGCCGTACTCTTTCTTTCCGATATGCCGCACTATATGGCGGGTCTCATCATGATCGGCCTTGCCCGCTGCATAGCCATGGTGATCGTCTGGAACGAACTGGCAAAAGGCGATACGGAGTACGCAGCAGGTCTCGTTGCCTTCAATTCGGTTTTCCAGGTGCTCTTTTTTTCCGTCTATGCATGGGTTTTCCTCACGGTGTTGCCCGGCTGGCTCGGTCTCTCGTCGTTCAGGGTCGATATCACCATCTCGGAAATCGCCTCGTCGGTTTTCATCTATCTCGGCATTCCCTTCATAGCCGGTTTTCTTACCCGGTTCGTCATGCTCCGCCTCAAAGGCAGGGAATGGTACGAAACCGTTTTCGTGCCGCGGATCAGTCCGCTTACGCTGGTTGCGCTGCTCTTCACCATCGTGGTGATGTTCTCGCTCAAGGGTGAGTATATCGTGAAAATTCCGATGGATGTCGTTCGCATCGCCATACCGCTGCTCTGCTACTTCATCATCATGTTCCTCGTCTCGTTCTATATGGGAAGAAAAGTCGGAGCGGATTATTCCAAAACAGCCACGCTCTCCTTTACGGCGGCCAGCAATAACTTCGAGCTTGCCATTGCCGTAGCCGTAGCGGTGTTCGGCATCGACTCCGGCGAAGCCTTTGCAGCCGTAATCGGCCCGCTGGTCGAGGTTCCGGCCCTTATCGGCCTGGTGAACGTTTCGCTGTGGTTCAGAGAGAAATGGTTCGGAGGGGCCACTGCGGACTGAGCCTTTTTCAGGAGTCTGATCGATACTGGAAGCTTGCGGCTTTTTTATTATACTGTCATTCGCCCGGTTTTTTCTCACGTTATACGTGCCGATGACCCTCGTCCGGAATCCTGCCGGCGACGATGGCCGGGCTTGTAACCGATCAAGGAGCTGTAAATCTGATGTCTACTGAAATTCTCAGGCTCGAGGGCATCCGCAGGGAGCTGGAACTGTCGCGCGATGTGCGCCAGACCATCATTCCGAACCTTTCGATGGAGGTCATGGCTGGGGAGTTTGTCGCCATTACCGGGCCTTCGGGTTCCGGCAAGTCCACGCTGCTTTACATCATGGGAGGTCTCGATAAACCCAGTTTCGGCAAGGTGTGGCTTGACGGAGAGGAGATCACCGGAAAGGATGAAACCTCGATGACCCGGATCCGGAACGAAAAAATCGGTTTCATCTATCAGTTTCATTTTCTCCTGCCTGAGTTCAACGCCGTTGAAAATGTGAGCATGCCGATGATGATCAACGGACGGTTCAGCAAAAAGGAGATCCGGGAGCGGGCCATGAAACTGCTCGACACCGTGGGTCTGGAGAACAAGTACACCAACAAACCCAGTCAGCTTTCCGGCGGTCAGCAGCAGCGGGTTGCCATTGCACGGGCTCTTGCCAATGATCCGAAGGTCGTGCTTGGCGATGAGCCGACAGGCAATCTCGATTCGAAATCCGCTCGCAATGTCTATGAACTTTTCGATCGTCTCAACAGGGAACTGAACCAGACGTTTATTGTCGTTACGCACGACGAGGAGCTTGCCAACCGTGCAGGGAGAAGAATCCATCTCGTTGACGGCATGATAGAGAGCGATACCCTGCTCAAGAACGCGGCACTTTCCGTATAATGCGGTTGTAACCAAAACACTTTTCGTCGCTATGCCTTCCCCAGCGCTCCAACAGATTCGGAACTCCTATCCGCTCGTTTACAAGGCTTTCAGCGACCTCGATGACGGGGAGCGCCATCTGCAGCGAATCATGGAGCTTGACCGGTACTGGGAGGATCCTTCGGGAACGGCTTCCCGTGTCATCAGGCCAGGTTCGGAGCTGCCGGAGGGTGCGGCTGTGAGCGGGGAGTTCGATCTGATCTATGCAGGCGGCACCCTGAGCTTTCTGCATGCCGCGGTTATGGTGAAGCAGCATAACCGGAAGGTACTGGTGTTCGATCGTCATTTTCCTGCGCAGTCCACAAGGGACTGGAATATTTCACGTGATGAACTGCTGCGGCTTGCCGGAACGGGCGTGTTCAGCGAAGCCGAGCTCGATTCGGTGATCGTTCGCCGTTATACGTCCGGCTGGGTGGAGTTCCACAAACCTGACGGGAGCCAGAAACGGCTCTCCATGCAGCACGTGCTCGACTGTGCCGTGGACGCCGACCGGTTGCTCGGCATGGCCAAAGATCGTGTGCTGTCGGGACAGGAGAACAGCGTGCTTGACGGCATGAGCTTTTTGGCATGTTACCGGTTTCCCGATCATATCGTCGTCGAAGTCGAAGATCGCGAAGGTGCCAGGTTTTATTTTCGAGCAAAGGTGCTTGTCGATGTCATGGGCATTCTTTCGCCCATTGCCCGCCAGCTCAACCATGGCCACCCCCAGACACATGTCTGCCCAACCGTGGGTACTATCGCCAGCGGTTTTGAACACGTGGATTTCGATACAGGAGAGATTCTTGCAAGTACCGGTCCGGCCGAAACCGGTGGAGGTGGAGGTCGCCAGCTGATCTGGGAGGGTTTTCCTGCAGAAGGGGACCGGTATATCACCTACCTGTTTTTTTACGACGAGGTAGACTCGGAAAACGACAAAACGCTGCTCGGTCTTTTCGAAACCTATTTCCGGAGACTGCCCGAGTACAAGCAGCCGGGCCGGAATTTCGTTATCCACCGCCCGGTTTACGGCATCATACCGGCCTACTTTCATGACGGCATCAGCCGCACCAGGGTTATTGCAGACGACCGTATCGTGCTGTTCGGCGACGCCGCATCGCTGGCTTCCCCCCTGACATTCTGCGGTTTCGGTTCAATGGTGCGCAACCTGCAGCGGCTCACCGACGGTCTTGAAGGGGCGCTTCGCGACGGCCTTCTCTCGAAAGAGCATCTTTGCGTCATCAGTGCCTATGAGCCGAATGTGGCCTCCATGGCCAATCTCATGAAGTATATGTGCTACAATGCCAGGACCGATGAGCCGAATTTTGTCAACGACATGATGAACGAGGTCATGATTGTGCTCGACCAGCTTCCCCCCCGCTACAGGGAAGCGATGTTCCGTGACGAATTGAAACTCGAAGAGCTGGTGACAGTCATGCTGAAGGTTGCCTTGCGATACCCGAAAATTCTTTACGTGACATGGGAAAAGCTTGGTATACAGGGTTCGCTTGGTTTTCTGAAAAACCTTGCCGGATGGGCGCTTTCACCGACGAAGTAACCGGAACAGAGAGAGATGGAGAGAGCGAAAGCTGCAGAAGAGATGGTGAAGCTCCGGGAGGAGATCGACCGTCACAATTACCTTTACTATGTACAGGCAAGGCCGGAGATAGCTGATTACGATTTCGACCGTCTGCTGGAAAAGCTGGTGGCGCTTGAAAAGCTTTATCCCGATCTTGTGACCCCCGACAGCCCTTCACAGCGGGTGGGCGGGCAGATTTCCAGGGAGTTTTCTTCCGTTCAGCATCGTGAGCCGATGCTGAGCCTCTCCAATACCTATTCGCTGGGAGATGTGGCCGATTTTTACAGCCGCGTCAGAAAGCTGCTTCACGAGGAGGGTATCGAAAAACAGGAGATGGTGGCCGAACTGAAGTTCGACGGTGTCGCTGTTGGCCTGGTCTATCGTGACGGCCTGCTGGTTCAGGGAGCAACGAGGGGCGATGGCGTCAGGGGCGACGATATTACCGTCAATCTCAGGACCATTTCCACCATTCCGCTGCGCATTGAAGCCTCTCTTGCCGAAAAACACCAGGGCCCGGACCGGGAGATCGAAGTGCGGGGGGAGGTGTTCATGCGGAAGGATGATTTCGATAGCCTGAACGAGGGGCGGCCCGAAGAGGACCGGTTCGCCAATCCCCGCAATGCAACGGCAGGCACCCTGAAACTGCAGGACTCCGCCGAAGTCGCTCGCCGCAGGATGATCTTTGTGGCGTATTTCCTTAAAGGTATCGCCGATGAGAGCACCCGGCATCTCGACCGGCTCAGGTTGCTCGAAAAGCTTGGTTTTTATACTGGCGGGCAGTACCGTCTCTGCAGCGAACTGAAAGATATCGAACAGTTTATAGGCGACTGGGATGAAAAGCGCCATGCGCTTCCCTTCGAGACCGATGGAGTGGTGTTGAAGCTTGACGATGTCACTCTGTGGGACCGGCTTGGCGCCACTTCCAAAAGTCCCCGCTGGGCAATCGCTTACAAATATCCCGCGCAGCAGGCGAAAACCGAGTTGCTTGGCGTCGTTTTTCAGGTTGGCAGGCTCGGCACCATCACTCCTGTAGCTGAACTGAAGCCGGTGAAGCTTGCCGGTTCGACGGTATCCCGCTCAACCCTGCACAATTTCGATGAAATCGACCGGCTGGGTGTGCGTCTTCATGACCGGGTAGTGATCGAGAAATCCGGAGAGGTGATTCCCAAAATTATCCGGGTCGCCCTGGAGGAGCGTTCGTTGTCCACCGAACCCATAGTCGTTCCCGAACGTTGTCCTTCGTGCCGTACGCCTCTCGTGAAGCCGGAAGGAGAGGTGAGCTGGTACTGTCCGAACGAAGAGGAGTGCCCTGCGCAGATACGGGGCAGGGTTCTGCATTTTGCCTCGCGCAATGCCATGGATATCCAGTCGCTCGGCGTCGCTCTGGTCGATCAGCTGGTTGCCAGAGGGCTCGTCAGGGATCCCGGCGACCTCTATGCTCTTCAGGTGCCACAGCTTGAAGGGCTTGAACGCATGGGCACAAAATCTGCCGTAAACCTGGTGCGGGCGCTCGATGAAAGTCGAAGCCGCAGTTACGAACGGCTGCTCTACGCGCTCGGTATCCGCCATGTCGGCCAGGCGACCGCACGGGAACTTGCCCGGGCATATCCCCGATTTGCAATGCTGCGGGAGGCCGGTGAAGAGGAACTTTCCTCGGTGCCGGATATCGGCCCCGTTGTCGCCCGAAGCATTATCGACTATTTTGTCAGGCCATCGACACCCGCTCTTATAACGAAATTGCAGGAGGCCGGTCTTTCGTTCATGGCTGCCGAGCCTGAAGAGCCGGTAAACAGGAATTTCGAAGGAATGAGGGTTGTTTTTACCGGAGAGCTTGAGCGGTACGCCCGAAGCAAGGCCTCCGGACTGGTAATGGCCAGAGGAGGAATGGTTACCAATTCGGTGAGCCGGACTACCAGTCTCGTAGTGGCGGGAAATGATGCGGGCAGCAAGCTGGAGAAGGCGCTCAAACTGGGCGTGAAGGTTGTCAGTGAGGACGAGTTTGAATCAATGCTTTAGCATGATTACCGCTATGGAACCGCATTACAGGGTGGCTATTTTCGGATCGGCGAGAATCAGGGAGGGCGACCGGGACTATCAGGATGTGTTCCGGATTGCCCAAGGCCTTGCCGAAGCGGGCTTCGACATTGTGACCGGCGGTGGTCCTGGACTTATGCAGGCCGCCAATTCCGGCTCGAAAGCCGCACATTCGGAAAACAGCTCGATAGGCCTGAACATCACACTGCCGAGAGAACAGGAGCCGAACCCCTTTCTTGACATCAAGCAGGAATTTTCGATCTTCAGCAGCCGGCTCGACACCTTCATGCAGCTTTCCGACGCGGTTGTCGTCGCTCCCGGAGGAATCGGCACCATTCTGGAACTGTTCTATGCCTGGCAGCTTGTCCAGGTCGAGCATATCTGCGATACGCCGATTATCCTTTATGGCGAAATCTGGACCAGCCTGCTGCTCTGGCTGGAAACCGAGGTGCTTCCGAGAGGGCTTTTCAGCAGGAAGGATATGCACATGATTTTTCACGTGACGGAGCCTGATCATGCAGTGAACCTCGTCCGGAAAATTCATGCGGATCGCCTCAGGGATGCTCATGCCTGCAAGAATTTTACGAAATACAGAGTCGAATTTCTCTCATCCGACCGAACTGAAAATATTTCCCCTTTGTGAAAAATATCAAGAGGTTTCTGACTATCGGGAGCCGGCTGCTGCTCGTTATCTGTATCGTACAGATAAGCATGCTTGCTCTTCTGCCGTCGTCCGCCATCTTTCCCGCAACGGTTTCCGACAAGGTTCTGCATGCACTTGCGTTTTATCTGCTTTCCCTGCTTGTGGATTTCGCTTTTCCGAAGACATCGTTCAATGCTTTCAAGATCATCTTTCTGCTCGGATACGGCGGGGCCATAGAGATAGTCCAGTCGTTTTTCCCCTACCGCAGCTGCTCGTTTGCCGATATCGTTGCCGATGGCGTCGGCATAGCGCTTTATCTGTTCACGATACCGCTGCTCAAGCGTCTTCCGTTCATCCGTGAACGGTGGTCTTCCTGAGGCCTCGCGCCATACTGGCACGGGGCTTATTTTGATGCTACGTAGAGGATCGAGGTCTCGAAGGTCATGGGGAAATACTGTGCGCTGCGGAATCCGCTTTTTTTCAGGACAGCCGCAAAGGCTTCCGTCTGCGGAAACTGCTCGACAGAGTGGGGGAGATAGTCGTAGGCAAAAGTCGACTTGCTGAACAGCGCCGCGATTTTCGGGAGCACCTTCTTGAAGTAAACCAGGTAGAGCTTTTTTACAAGGGGATTGCGTGGAATCATCGGTTCGATGATGAACGCATGGCCGCCGGGCTTGAGCACCCGGTGGAACTCCCGCATGCCCTGTTCGAGATTTTCGAAATTTCTCACCCCGAAACCTGCGCTGACCACATCGAAGCTTGCCGTATCGAAAGGGAGTTTTTCGGCATATCCCTCGAGGAAGGCGATTTCCGGATATTTCCTGCGGGCAATGACGAGCATTTCCGGGGAGAGGTCGAGAGCGGTGACCTTCGCTCCCGGGATTTTAGCCATGGAAGCGGCCAGATCACCGGTGCCGGTTGCAACATCGAGAATCCGCGGATCAGGATTGCTCCCAAGCAGTTTTTTTGCCCTGGCGGTTGCCGCAGCTCTCCAGTAGTTGTCAATTCCGAGGCTCAGCAGGTGGTTGAGAAAATCATATGTCGGGGCAACCTCGTCGAACATGGTGCGGATCGAAGATCGCGACTTTGTCTTGTTCAGCGATTTTGCAGTCTCTATGGGTTGGCTCATTGATGCTCTCTCAGCTTTTTTTGCCGTATACTTCTTCGGGATCGAACATGAGCGTATCGCAGATCTCCATCGAAAGGTCGCCTTTTACCCGTCGGTAGAAACAGGAGTGATATCCGACATGGCAGGCGCCGCCTTTCTGCGAGACCTTGAGCAGAAGGGTGTCGCCGTCGCAGTCGACAAGGATATCGTGAATATCCTGCATGTTTCCGGATGATTCGCCCTTGAGCCAAAGTTTCTGGCGGCTTCGGCTCCAGTAGCAGGCCTTTTTTCTTTCCAGCGTCATTTCAAGGCTTTCACGGTTCATCCAGGCCATCATGAGCACTTTCCCGGTTTCGTGATCCTGGACAATCGCAGGCACGAGTCCCTTCTCATCGAATTTGACGGTTTCGAGAAAACTTTTCTGAAGGTCTTGGTTCTCGCTCATCTGCGTGTAATGGTTAAGTATTGTTTATGGAACCATCCCGGAACACGGAACAGTCATGAAAAACGTTTTTAAAGATTCATAAAATAATGGAAAAACCAAGGTCGGAATAGAGAAAAAGTTCAAAACATGTAACTTCCAAGAGCCAAATCTAAAATGCCACAAGATCTATGAAGACCCTACAGAAACTCCTTCCGAAATATACTATCGCTCTTGCCGTTGTTTTTCTTGTTACCGTCGCCTATCTCGTAACCCGGGGCAATACCGTCGATGTTGAGGCAGTCGAGGTTACCTATGCCGAACTTGTCCAGGCCGTCTATGCGACAGGATTCGTCGAGGCGGATGCCGTCGCCAACCTGAGTGCCGAGCTTTCGGGAACGGTCAGCTCTGTCGGAGCTCTCGAAGGGGAGCGGGTTGCTGCCGGTCAGACGATCATCGCCTTTGAAACACTCCAGCCTGCTCTTGCCGTACGCGAAGCCAGAGCTGCTTACGAGGAACAGCTTGCGCTGGCAGGAGAGAGAAAGATCAACTATACGAGAATCAGCAATCTTTTCGGTGAAGGGGCGGTTTCCCGCCAGGACCTTGACGATGCCCGTAAAAACCGGCGTCAGGCTGAAGAACTGCTCGAACAGAAAAAACTGCGCCTGCAGATCAGGGAGGATGATCTGAAGAAACTGACGGTAAAGGCGCCCTTCAGCGGCATACTCGCCCTGCAGAATGTCAAAAAAGGCGATTATGTCACGGCCAATACCATTGTCGCAAGAGTTATCGATACGACAGGGTATGTGGTCAATGTCGAAGTGGATGAACTTGATGTTCCGCGTATCCGAACCGGGCAGAAAGCGGCGATTGTGCTCGATGCCATGCCTGACCGGCGCTTTGGGGCCGTAGTCTCCCGTGTTGTGCCCCAGACCGACACCGTCACGAAAACATCGAAGGTTTATCTGCGTTTTTCGGAACCGGTCAGTGGTGTCCAGGCCGGAATGACGGCAACGGCCAACATCATCTACAACAGGAAACCCCGAACACTGCTGGTAAGAAAAAGTTCGGTGTTCGACGAGAACCATGTCAGCTATGTCTGGAAAATCGAGAACGGCGAACTGAAGAAACAGCCGCTTAAAACCGGCGCCGGAGATCTTGCCTTTGTCGAGGTTCTCGAAGGTCTCAGAAAAGGCGACAAGGTTGTCCCTGTTCCCGAGGAGCGATTCAGGGAAGGTATGGATGCCCGGGTCGTCACGGGCAGTGACAGGCATTGAACCTCAAGACCACGGTATGGAGGAACCTAAAAAAATAGCGGTTATTCTGGCGGCTCACGGTGAGGCTGAAAGTGCGGGGTTCAGGGAGAATTACCTGGTCAGCCGCCGGACGCTGGCGCATGCATCAACGGTCATGGCCGTTCCGCCTGTCCTGCAAACCGGGATTTCACTGCTCTCCACGCTGAAGAAAAAACTGCGACCGGCAGCAACCGGATCGCCTCATAACAGGATTACCCGTCAGCAGGCTGAACTCCTGCAGCGCTATCTCGATGCATGTTTTCACGACAGCGGCCTGTCCTTTGCTGTGCATGCGGCTTTTTCCGCTTCCGATCCCGCCATAGAAGGGGTGATCGATGCAACGTCGCATTACGATGGCCGTATTCTCGTTTCCATGTCGCCGGCCGATAACGAACTGACCTGCGGTCAGCTCTGCCGCTACCTTGCAGAGAAGCGGGAGGAGGACGACCTGAGCCGGGTGAAGGTGCTCGGCAGGTTCTGGTGCGATCCTGTGCTTTACGGTCTCTGTACCTCCCATATCGCAGCCGAGAGTGCTTCGCACGGGTTGCAGCGCAGCGAGGCCAACGCCCTGCTTCTGCTCTTTCACGGTACGCTGGTTAGCGACAGCAAGGGGGAGCCGCCCCGATTCCGTACCGGCCACCATGAAACCGCCCATTTTGCTCAGCAGCTGACCGCAGCAATAGAACGAGACGCAACGCATCCCTGGGGTCGGGTTATGACCGCCTATCTCAATCACGATGTCGGGGGAGAGTGGACCAAACCCTCTTTCGATGAGGTCGCAGGGCAGCTTCGCCGTTCCGGTGTCGCCAATGTCGCCCTGTTCGCCGCAGGATATTTTGCGGACGGCAATGAAACCATTCACCGCGCAGGGGAGCTGCTCCGCATGATGTCGTCTTCCTGCGCCGTGCGAACCATTCCCTGCCTGAATGCGTCTCCGGCCTTTACCCGTTATCTCGGACAGCGAGTTGCCGGAGCGGTCTCGCAGCTGCTCTGCCGTCCGTTTCCATAAGGGGGTCCGGTTTCATGTTTGAGCCCGATGCGATCGTTTTTCCCGCATCGGGCGCATTTCCGGCGATTTCTTCGCCGTGTTTTCCGGCGAACGTGACCGGTCATTCCGGCGGCGAAATGGTTAGCTCATTTATCGAACCCCTTTTCAGTATGCAGAATCTCGTTCTTCTTTTTGTCTGTTTTCTTGCCGGGGTTCTTCTGCGGAGCCTGAAACGGCTTCCGTCGGAAACGCCGGCGGTGCTGAATGGTTTTATTATCCATGTTTCCCTTCCTGCGCTTGCCCTGCTCTATCTCCACGATCTGGAACTCACGGCGGAAGTGTTTGTGCTTGCCGCCATGCCATGGATTCATTTCTGCCTTGCGCTCGTGATTTTTCCGCTGCTTGGCAGATTGTTGCAACTTCCCCGGATGACCGTCGGAGCGCTTATTCTTACCGGAGGCCTCGGCAACACCTCCTTTGTCGGTTTGCCGATGATCGAAGCCTATTTCGGCAGGGAGGCTCTGGTGCACGGCATTGTCGTCGATCAGCTCGGTTCTTTTATGGTGCTCTCGACCCTTGGCATCGTCACTGCCGGTATCTACTCGAGCGGAAAGCCTCCGGCAAGGGTGATCCTGCAGAGGATTCTTACGTTTCCTCCCTTTCTATCCATGGTGGCAGCGGTTCTTCTGATGCCGTTCGACTATCCGGAATGGTTCAGTCTTCTGCTCGGACGCCTGGGCGATACCCTCGCTCCGCTTGCCCTGCTCTCTGTAGGTTACCAACTGCACCCAGGGCATCTGTCAGGCAATATCCGGAATCTCACTCTCGGCCTGTCGTTCAAACTGCTTGCAGCTCCTCTGCTGCTCAGTCTGCTCTATCTGGGCATTTTCGGCCTGTCGGGCCTGCCGGTAAGAGTTACGCTGTTCGAAGCCGCCATGCCGCCAATGATCACGGCCGGCATCATTGCCACCGAACACGGCATCAATCCGTCTCTTGCTTCGATGATGGTTGCCCTTGGCATTCTGGTTTCCTTTTTTACGCTCGCTTTCTGGGGTTTTCTTTTGGAAGGCGTATAGCCGTTACCGGGCTCTTGAAATGGTTAATGCTCTTCCTGTGTTCTTGTTTCTGTTTCCCGCAGCTATGGGGAACAAGCTTGAGGAGAGGGAACAACTATAATCGGGCATGCAGAAAGCCGCGCTTTTTATCGATGGGGCCAATCTTTTCTTTACGCAGCGCCATCTTGGATGGCAGATAGATTTCTCCCGTCTCATGAACTATTTCACGAACCGTTACCATGTGGCATCGGTGCGTTATTACGTGCCCTCGACCGATCCTCCTTCCGAGGATCAGAGTGCATTCAACAGGGTTCTTCTGACTCATGGTTTCGAGATTATCTCCAAACCGGTAAAAAAGATCGTCAATAAAGAGACCGGAGAGGTTGTCATGAAAGGCAATCTCGATATCGAGCTTGCCGTTGATGCCATGCTGACCGAGAGTATCTACGACCGGTTTATCCTCTTCAGTGGCGACAGCGATTTTTTGCCGTTGCTCAGGGCGCTGCAGCTGAAAGGAAAAACGGTTTCCGTCTATTCGACCAGGGGAATAAGCTCCCGTGAACTCTACAGCGGGCCGGATATCGATTTTCATGATCTTGCCCTTATGGGAAAAGAGATCGGCCAGTCGGAACCGGGAGGCGGCGCTGCAGGTCAGGAGCATGGTTATACAAGGCTTCCGGAAGCAGGGGAGCGCTTTACCGGTTCGGTGCTTTCCGTCAAGGCCTACGGCATATTTCTTGTCAATCCCTTCCATGTCAAATGTCTGCTTCCGCTGAGTTTTCTCGGGGTGACGAAGCGCATCGCCGATCTTTCCTCGATTGTGAAAATGGATGACCGTTTCGAAGTGACTGTCTTTGCAGTCGATACCGCTCATGATGTTCCCCAGATCACGGTCAAGCTTTCGAGCAAGATCATGTCGGAAGAGCTCGAAAGACGGGTAACGGCGCTGGCCTGAAGTTTCCTGAGCCGTTTTCCCCGTTACTTCTGCATCCTCAGCGGCAGCTCCAGGCCGTTTGCCTCAAGCAGATTCCGGTCACCCAGCAGCTCCTTTGCAGGACCTTGCGCAACTATGCGCCCTTCCGCCATGACATAGACACGGCTGCAGGTTTCCCAGATAAAGTCAAGGTCGTGTGAAACCGTAACTCTTGTTGCCTGCAGGTCTCTGACGAGCGAGATGAGCCTTTTACGGTTGCGCGGATCGAGGTCCGAAGTGGGTTCATCCATAACCAGCACCGAGGGGTGCATCACCAGCACGGCGGCGAATGCCGCAAACCGTTTCTGTCCCTGCGAGAGTTTCGAAGGAGGTTTGTCGCGCAGTTCCCACAGTCCGAAATCCCTCAGGAGTTTTTCGCTCTCCTCCGCGCTTCGCTCTGGATCCAGACCGAGGTTTTTCGGACCGAACATGATATCGTCGTAGAGCCGGGCCATGAAAAGCTGGTCGTCCGGGCTCTGGAAAACCAGTCCGGCCAGTTTTCTGATGCGCTCCAGGTTTTTTTTTCTGACTTCAACCCCGTCGATGGTGATCTTGCCTGACTGAGGCAGATACCAGCCGTTCAGATGGTTGACCAGCGTTGATTTTCCTGCACCGTTGGCGCCCACAATACCGACAGAATCTCCAGCCGTGACCGTGAGCGAGACATTGCGCAGCGCTCTTGTTCCGTCGGGGTAGGAAAAACTGACCTGTTCGACTGTAATCATTCCGGTTTACTTCTATTCTGTTACGGGGCGAACAGCACTCTTACCGCGGCAAAACAGATGAGTGCGGCCGTGATGGCAGCCGTGTCTGTTGCTGTAAAAGGTTTTTTCTGTTCCATAGAGAGGCTGTGCCTGAATCCCCTGGCGCACATGGCCATATATATCCTCTCGGCTCTCGATGTTGTTCTCAGAAGCAGTGATCCGATCAGTTGCGCCGTGCTGAAAAGGTCATTTCCCCTGCCGCCGAATGAACGCAGATCCCGGGCTTTCCGGAGTGAACGGGCTTCGGGGACGAGCAGAAAACTGTAACGGTATACCAGCTGCAGCTGGGTTACAAAAACTTCCGGAACCCCGAAAGAGCGCAGGGCGCTTCCGAAACGATGGAATGGCGTGCAGAGGGAGAACGCATGCATGGCGCCGAGAGCGACAAACGTTTTGGCTACGATTACACTTCCTGAAACCATCCCTCCGGTTATCGTGAAACTTCCTGCGGCGGAAAAAGGGGTGCGGTCGAAATAAAGGTTTCCCGCCGCCATGAAGAGCACGAAAGGGGAGAGCCGAAGCAGCCTTTTTGCGATGGGGCGCAGCGGAATGCCGGCTGCGGTTATGAAGAAAACCGGGAAGGAGCCGTAGGCTATCACTGCCGGAAGGTTATGCTTCGGGACGGAAACAACGAACATGATGAACAGGGCAAGGATGCCCAGCGAAGCCTGGTCTCCTGCCGGGAGGTTGCCGGACGCTTCCGGAACATCCCTCTGTTCTGTTGCCGTTCCGAAACTCATGGAGAACACTCCTCGTGCTGCGGTTTTTTCCGGAGCAGCAGACCGGCGCTTCCTGCGACGAGCAGCACCAGAAGGCTTCCCGCAATGCCGGATAGTGTTGTGCCTGTATTGACCGGATTGTCAGCGGCCGGTGTCGTTTCCGGCTGCCCGGCCGGAGTCCTGAAGCCGTAATCGGGCAGGAAGGCAAGACGCTGCTGTATCGAGGCGAGAGCCTGGTGAACCGTAGCCGCGTTGCCCTGAAGCTCCTCCTTTCCGGATACTCTGGCCATCGACCATTCCAGACCGTCAGGCTGTGACGATGCAAACCACGAGAGGACCCCTCCGACGGCCAGTGTCGTGATGATGAATGCCTGGAAAATGAATGCCGGTTTGCCGCTCGGCTGCGACTGCATCGAGAGCAGTGCCGGTTCGGTTTTTGCCACGAACAGCAGGACAGCCATGGTGACAAGGCCTTCGACAATACCGATGGCAAGATGTATCGGGAGCATGAAGAGCACGAAGGTGCCGAAA
This sequence comes from Chlorobium sp., assembly GCF_049593655.1. Classification (NCBI taxonomy): domain Bacteria; kingdom Pseudomonadati; phylum Chlorobiota; class Chlorobiia; order Chlorobiales; family Chlorobiaceae; genus Chlorobium; species Chlorobium sp. The sequence goes on along the minus strand of NZ_JBAWHG010000052.1, from coordinate 39,787 downwards.
GGCAGTTCACTGATGCCCGACAGCGTGGTCTGGATGACGACGGAAAACGCACCCATCAGAAGTCCGGCCGTCGCGGCGGTGATGCTTGCGGTGGCAATTCTTCCTGCAGAGAGAGAGTTGCCGGCAATGACCCGGTAGAGAAACGGATAGGCGATGAATGCCGGGAAAAACGCAAGATTGAAAATATTGCATCCCAGGGCCAGGAGGCCGCCGTCGGCAAAGAACAGCGACTGGACGACCAGCACCGATGCCAGGGCCAGCAGGGCGCGGTAGGGGCCGAGGAGCACCGTCAGGAGCAGTCCTCCGCCGAGGTGTCCGCTGGACCCGGTGCCGGGAATCGTGAAGTTGATCATCTGCGCGGCAAAGACAAAGGCCCCGAGAACTCCCATCAGAGGGGTTTTCACGCCGTCTGGTTCATGAGCGATTTTTTTTGCGCTCCAGGCGATGAGGGCGCCGCTTGCAACCCAGAACGTCCCCCCGATTGCGGGCGAGAGCAGAGCATCCGACATATGCATGGTTTTTCCTCCGGTGGTTGGCGGGCTGCCCGGCAGGGTCATCCCTTTTTATTGACAAGGTACGTTTTCGATGCGGATCGGCGGTTTTATCGGCTGACCTGCCCTTTTCAGAATCTCGACGCCAGGCCGACCAGAAGCGCGCTGTCGGTTTCGGCATCGTTCAGACCGCATTTCAGGCCGATGTCGAGATCAAGGTTTTCGGAAACGCTGTAGATGAGCCCTCCGATGAGAAATACCGGATGCGTGTTGCCGGTTACGTCCTCGCAGGTTTCAACGCCGATATCGGCAACCGAGCGCAGACGGTCGGTCATGTTGATCTCTGCGGCAATTGACGCATGCCAGATGTCATCGCGCGATGCCGCGTCATCGTCATCGTTTTTATAGTTGTTGCGGCTGTAGCCGACATTGGCGTGCAGTGCCCCGAAGTCCCCTTCATGGGTTGCTATCAGCGTGATGCCGGGTGAGAACTCACCGCTTCCGAAACCCTGCTGCTCGTCGCCTGTTGGAACGGAAATGCCAGGTTTAACGGCAAAGCTGAGCCCGTTCTCTTTATTTTCATAGATTCTCAGCTTGATTTCAAGACTCATGTCGCCGATACCGCTGTCATCGGCAACCCTCAGGCCGTTTTCCCTCACGGAGTACCAGGAGAAGGGAATGCCGACGACGAGATCGATATTTTCTGCGAGTCCGCAGGAGAGAGCCAGAGCTGTTTCTCCGGTGTCCTCCTTCACGTTCACTCCGCCGTCATCCGTTCTGTTCCATGCGAATTCACTGTTCACTTCGATCTGGAATTTCCCTTTTCCCTGGGTTCCGGTGTCGTCGGTAATGAGCGGATGAGCTCCGAAAACAGGTGCTGCCGAGAGCATCGAAGCTGCAGTAACTGTAACAAGAGTGATTTTTTTCAACACAGGCGCTCCGGTTAAGGTTGATGGTGGTAGCACAAAAATACGATTTGTGTTACGAATCGCCAACAACAATTGTTAATAACCGGATTCGGGGAGTTACCCTGCGGAAGAAATGCTGAAGCTGAGATGCTTGACGCCCGCGAGCACCTTGAGCTGTGTTGCAAGTTTTTCCACCTCCCCGGCAGTCCCCTTCACCGCGATGATTTCCAGGCAGTGGTGATGGTCCAGGTGTATGTGCTGCGTTGAAATAATGGTCTCCTGAAAATCATGCTGGACGTCGAGCAGCTGGCCGACCAGTTCCCGTTTATGATGGTCGTAGGTCATGACGAGGGCTCCGGCAACATCGCCGCCTTCCACCCACTGTTTTTTCAGAAGCTCCTCCCTGATGAGATCGCGCAGCGCCTCGGAACGGCTTTTGTAGTGCTGATCGCCGATATGACGGTCAAAAGCGTCGAGCAGTGTTTTTTCAAGGGAAACACCGAACCGGTAGAGTTCGCTCATGGATGGTTTCTCCTGCTGAATAAAAAAAGCCGGCCTCAGGGCCGGCCTCCTGTAAACATGGTTACTCGTTATCGAAATCCGGGGCTTGCCCCGCAAGTTTTTCATGAATGGCTTTTGCTGCCGTCCGTCCGGCGCCCATGGCAAGAATGACGGTTGCTCCTCCTGTGACGATATCGCCGCCGGCATAGACATTTTCTTTCGATGTGGCCATGGAATTGATGTCGACGACGATAGTGTCCCGCCTGCTGACCTCGATTTCTGGCGTTGTCTGCTTGATGAGCGGATTCGAACCGTTGCCGATGGAAATGACCGCCATATCGATCGGAAGCAGGAATTCGGAGTCTTTTACCGGTACCGGTTTGCGACGGCCGGATTCATCAGCTTCTCCAAGCTCCATCCGGATGCATTTCACGCCGGTCAGCCACTGCTGTTCATTGCCGATGAATGCAATCGGATTCATGAGCAGCAGGAACTCGATGCCTTCATTTTTTGCATGATCGATCTCCTCTTTACGGGCCGGCATTTCAGCTTCCGACCGTCGGTAAACGATATAGGCGTGCTCGGCGCCGAGTCGTTTCGCCGTACGGACAGCGTCCATTGCCGTATTTCCGCCGCCGAACACTGCGACGTTTTTGTCCCTGCAGTCGAAAACCGGAGTGTCGGATTGCGGGAAATCGTACGCTTTCATCAGGTTGACCCTGGTAAGGAACTCGTTCGCCGAATAAACTCCGAGCAGATTTTCTCCTGGTATTCCCATGAACCAGGGCAGACCGGCCCCTACCCCGATGAAAACAGCGTCGAAGTGCTCCTCCTCCATGAGCTCGTCGATCGTGACCGAACGTCCGACCACCGTATTGGTGACGAATTCGACCCCGATCTGTTTCAGTCCGTCAATTTCGGCCTGCACGATATCCTTGGGAAGGCGGAATTCGGGAATTCCGTACATCAGTACTCCGCCAAGCTGATGCAGGGCTTCATAAACGGTCACCGAATGGCCAAGTCGGGCAAGATCGTTGGCACAGCTCAAACCAGCGGGGCCACTGCCTATAACAGCTATTCTCTTGCCTGTGGCCGGCAGAATTTCAGGCAGTTCGACATTGCCGGTTTCCCGTTCGTAATCGGCCACGAACCGTTCGAGATTGCCGATGGCGACGGATTCATGTTTCTTTTCGAGAATGCAGACTTTCTCGCACTGGTCCTCCTGAGGGCAGACCCTGCCGCAGATCGCCGGAAGAATGTTGTCCTCCTTTATTTTCCTTACCGCTCCGAGAAAGTCGCCTTCCGCTATCAGTTTGATGAACTTGTCGATCTTGATGTTGACCGGGCACCCCTTGATGCATGCCGGGTCCTTGCACTGAATGCACCTCATTGCCTCCCTCTGTGCCAGTTCAGGAGTATAACCGAGATGAACCTCCCTGAAATTCCGGATACGCTCCTTCGGGTCCTGTGCAGGCATGGGCTGGCGCGGTATGGCAAGACGCTCCTTGGTCGTCATAGGTTTTAAATCCATAGTACTTCCTCTGTAGAAAATCTTCTGTTTTATGAGTGACTGCACATTCGGCCAGGCTGCCCGTTCACGATTCAGGGAGACTGGCCGGTTCAGGTTTTGAATGGGATTTCGGATGCTACTTCTGCTGGCCGAGCTGGCACTTGTGCGAGAATGCCTCGACGGACTGCTGTTCCTCCTCCAGGTACATTCTGTTTCTGTCGGAGAGGTTTTTGAAATCCACTTTGTGGGCATCGAATTCCGGTCCGTCAACACAGGCGAAGCGGATTTCGTTGTCGATCGTAACACGGCAGCCTCCGCACATGCCGGTTCCGTCAACCATCACCGGGTTAAGGCTCACCACCGTCGGGATGCCGTAAGGCCTGGTCACCTCCGCCACGGCTTTCATCATGGGGATGGGCCCTATGGCAAGCACGTAGTTGATGGTTTTTCCGGAGTCGATCAGTTCCTGGAGTTTCTGGGTGACGAAGCCGTGAAATCCGTATGATCCGTCATCGGTCGTTATGTAGGCTTCATCGCTGACCGCCTTCATTTCGTTTTCAAGAATGACCAGCTCCTTCGTGCGCGCTCCGTTGATGGTGATTACATGGTTGCCCGCTTCCTTGAGCGCCACTGCTGTAGGATAGGCTATGGCCGTGCCTACACCGCCTCCGATGCTGACGGCGGTGCCGAAGTTTTCGATATGCGAAGGGGTGCCGAGCGGTCCGACAATATCATGGATGCTCTCGCCCTCCTTTTTCAGGTTCAGTTCGCGCGTGGACTTGCCCATACCCTGCACGATGAGGGTAACGGTCCCCTTTTCCGGATCGGAGCCTGCAATGGTCAGCGGAATTCTTTCGCCGTGTTCACTTACTCGTATCATGACAAATTGACCGGCTTTTCTTTTTTTAGCTATCCGGGGAGCGTGTATTTCAATTTTTTTGATATTTTCAGCTAAAAAAATAGCAGAAACAATATTGTTCATTTGTTTTTTTTAGGCTCTGTATGATTATGGAGAACTGCCGATCTTTTTGGTAAGGCAAAAGGAAGGTTATTATAGGAAATAAATACCGAATTAAAAAACGGGCTTCAGGGTAAAGTGCGCCCGGCCGCGGTTTGCGGTTTTCCTGCTGCGGGTTGCTCATCAAAATATGCTGGTATGATCTTTATTGCTGATTATGGCGCGGGAAATCTTCATTCGGTACAGAAAGCGTTCGAATATCTCGGTATCAAGGCTGTCGTAAGCAGCGATCCCCTCAAACTCGCCGGTTACAGGAAGGTGCTGCTTCCAGGGGTCGGAGCTTTCGGCCAGGCCATCAGTTGCCTGAATGCTTCGGGTTTTACGGAAGCGGTTCTTGAACATGTCGACAAGGGTGGTCATCTGCTTGGTATCTGTCTCGGCATGCAGCTTCTTCTCAGTGAAAGTGAAGAGATGGGCTCGAACAGGGGGATCGACCTCGTGCCCGGCAAGGTACTCCGTTTCAGGAGCGAAACCGACAAGATTCCCCAGATAGGCTGGAATTCGGTCGATCTGAAGAGAGAGAGCGTCCTGTTCAGGGGCATTGCCGACCAGACTTTTTTCTATTTCGTGCACTCCTATTACTGCCAGCCTGAAAATCAGGAGGACATTGCGGCAACAACCTGGTTCGCCGACAAAAATTTCTGTTCGGCCATTGAAAAAAATGGTATTTTCGCTGTACAGTTTCATCCGGAAAAGAGTTCCGAAGCCGGACTTCAGGTTCTGAAGAATTTTGCCGGATGTTAAAAGCTTTCAGTTATCGATATCATGTTTTTTTGCCATGCTGATTATTCCTGCCATTGATATAAAAGACGGTAAATGTGTTCGTCTCACCCGGGGCGATTTCAACCAGCAGAAAATTTACCTCGACAACCCGCGTGACATGGCCATCATCTGGCGCAAGCAGAATGCCAAGATGCTGCACATTGTCGATCTCGATGCCGCCCTTACCGGGGAGATGGTCAATTTCGAGCGCATAAAGGAGATTGTCGAAGAGCTCGACATACCCATACAGGTGGGTGGAGGCATCCGTTCGGTTGAAGCGGTGAAGCGCTATCTCGACATCGGAGTGGGACGTGTCGTGATCGGTTCCGCGGCAGTCACCAACCCTGAGCTTATCGGTGAGCTGCTCAGGATGTACCGTCCGTCGAGAATTGTTGTCGGTATCGATGCCGAAAACGGGGTACCGAAAATCAAGGGCTGGACGGAAAGCAGCGGAATGAAGGATTACGAGCTCGCCCTTGCCATGAAGAAAATGGGTATCGAGCGCATCATCTACACCGATATTACCCGCGACGGCATGATGCAGGGTTTCGGATACGAGAGCACGAGGCTTTTTGCCGAGAAGGCAGGTATGAAAATCACCGCTTCGGGAGGCGTAACCAGTTCGGAAGACCTGAAGAAACTGGTGCAGCTCCAGAAGTACGGGGTTGACTCCGTCATTATTGGCAAAGCGCTCTATGAGAGCAATTTCCCCTGCCAGGAGATGTGGTACAATTACGAAGGGGGGATCTGTCTTGATCATGATTTTTCAACTGCCCGGAAACGGTAGACGGGTCTGTTCCATTTCTGCAGCCCCTTCATTTCAATCACTACCCAACAAGCAGCAGTGCATGAACCTGAATTGCCATTGCAGCAGCAGATCGAGGCGTTGATATTCGCTTCGGAGGAAGCCGCATCCCTCTCCCTCGTCAGACAGGTTACCGGAGCCGAGCTTACCGCCGGTCAGCTTGACGCTCTGGTAATGGAACTGAATGCAGGATATGCCGCTGCCGGGCTCAGCTTCCGCATTCACCGTATTGCTTCAGGCTATCGCTTTCTTGCCGAGCCGCAGTTCGGCGATCTTCTCAAACGGCTGCTCGCTCCGCGAATCCGCAGGAAGCTTTCGCAACCGGTGCTTGAAGTGCTTTCGGTTATTGCCTACCGCCAGCCGGTTACCAAGGGAGAAATTCAGCAGCTTCGGGGCACCAGCCCTGATTACGCCGTTGACCGGCTGCTTGAAAGAGGTTTCATTACCGTGTGCGGGCGCGCCGATTCACCGGGCCGTCCGCTCCAGTACGGAACGACAGGCGAGTTTCTCGATCTTTTCGGTCTGCATTCCCTGAGGGACCTTCCGCAGTTGAGAGAGATTCGCGAGATATTGCAGGAGCATGAGGAGCAGGAGTATCTTGCCGGTGGCGGAGCGTCTCCGCAGTCGGGACTTGAGCATAACGATGAGTAACAGTTTATAGTACTATGAGTAAAAATACCCGGGAGGAACGGCTTGTCAGGATCAACAGATATCTGGCAATGAGCGGAATTGCGTCAAGAAGGGCTGCCGATCAGCTTGTTGTGGCCGGGAGGGTTACGGTTAACGGCCTTCTCATCACGGAGCCGGGTCTGAGGGTCGATCCCAAGACCGACGAAGTTATCGTCGACGGACGGCGGCTTGCGGAGCCCGAAGCGAGAAAGGTGTATATCCTTTTCAACAAGCCCAGAAACGTCATCACGACAAGCAGCGATGAGAAAAACCGCGATACGGTACTTGACCATGTAAGCGTAAAGGAACGGGTCTATCCTGTCGGCAGGCTCGACCGGAAGACGACAGGGGTTCTTTTACTGACAAATGACGGCGATCTTGCGCATAAATTAATGCATCCTTCTTCAAATGTGAAAAAAGAGTATATTGCGGTATTGGATAACAAGTTTCCGCATGCGCTTTTACTTCAACTGACCGGCGGGATGCGCCTGAAGGATACCGGAGAGAAGGTCATGCCGTGCCAGGCCAGAATACTTGACGACGGTCTGCAGGTGTGGATGAGTATTCACGAGGGGAAAAACCATCAGGTCAGAAGGATGTTCGAGACTCTCGGTTTTGAAGTAAAAAGACTCGAACGCATTGCCTACGCCGGACTGAAGGTCGGCGAACTCCGGCGCGGAGAGTGGCGGTATCTCGGTCGTAAAGAGATTCAGCAGCTTCAGCAGCTGGTATCAGGCGGCGTTTGATCGACAAGGTCGTTCTCATTCCGGGAGTACCGATAGAGACGACTTTGGTGTGCGGTCATAAAAAAACCGCCAGAGATGAACCTTGTCTGTCATGTGCGTAAACGTCGTGTCGCGAGAGCGGTTATGGCGTTTTCTCTTTTATCGGCATGTTTCAGCACCCTTCCGCCACCGGCCGCTGCCGAAGATGGTCTCGGCGATCTGCTCGACAGGGGGCAGATCGGCGGCGATCTGGAGCAGCTGCAGGAGAACCTCGATGCCCTGAAAGCCCGAAAGATCAGGATCAACGAGGCCGAACCCGATGCATTGCGCCAGCTGCCCTGGCTGAACAGCGGGGATATTTCATCCATTGTCGAAGTGCGCCGAACTCGAGGCGCCATTCTGTCCCTCCGGCAACTGGAAGCTATTATCGGACCGGAGAAAACGGCACGAATCGCTCCGTATGTCACCTTCGCGCGGAAAACCCGCTTACCCTCTCCGGAAGAAAAAGAGCCCCTCTCAGGCAGCTTTTCCAGCAGGGTTTTATGGGATACAACCCCCCGCGACGGCCTGTCCGACGGTCGCTACCCCGGCGATCATTTCAAACTGTACAACCGTCTTCAGCTCGATTACGGGAACTTCCAGGCAAACCTCGTGCACGACAAGGATATCGGAGAGCCGGATGTCGCGGATTTCGTATCGCTGAGCCTCAGCGCCTCCGACCTCGGGATCGTGCAGCAGGCCGTGCTTGGAAATTACAGGCTGAATTTCGGTCAGGGGCTTCTCGTCGGTCAGAGCCGCTTCATGTCGAAAGGATCCGAACCCTCCAACAGCGTCAGGATTGGTTCGAAACGGCTCTCGCCATCCTCTTCGAGTTCCGAGTACGGCTTTTTCCAGGGAGCTGCGGCCACCCTTGATCTGAAACCGCTGGAAGTGACGGCGTTCTGGTCAGCCAACCTTGTCGATGCCAGAAACACCACCGGGACTATAACGAGTTTCGATGAAGCCGGCTATCACCGGACCATGACGGAACGGAACCGGAAGGACAACGTTACGGAAACCGTCTATGGCGGCAGTCTGCTTTACCGCTTCGAATCCGGAGCGGTCAGGGGAAAAGCCGGCGGTTCGTGGCTGCGCTATGACTACGGCGAACCGCTCAAGGCGCTCGGCTCCGTTGACGGTTCATCATCGCTTGGAGGCGTCGAATGCGATCTCCTGATAGGTCGTCTCGGATTTTTCGGGGAGGCTGCATGGTCGGAAAAGCCTCACGGGCGTGTTTCCTGGATTGCCGGGGCGGACTATCAGGTGCTTCCGAAGGTGAACCTGCTGTTCGCCGTCCGCGATTATGACCCCGGCTATTACTCTCCGTTCGCCGGTGCATTTGCCGAACGGGGCGACAATGCATCGAACGAGAAAGGTTGCTATTTCGGCATTGAAGGGGCCGTCAGCAGCAAGGTTTCACTGGGAGCATACGTTGACTGGTTCCGGTTTCCGGTTCTGGATGATCATACGGACTATGCTTCCGACGGCTTTGATACCAGGGTGTTTATCGATTACAGACCCTCCGGTGCTGTTGCGTTGGCTTTTCAGTACCAGCACCGCTACAAGGAGGAGCAGAAGAATCAGGGAAGTTCATCGAGTCCAGTCTGGACGGCTCTGCCGCATATTACCGACCGTTTCAGGCTGGATTGCGATATCGACGTTTCCCGGAGGCTGCATCTGCGAACCCGTGGCGAGGTGAAAAGAGTCGTCAAGGAGTATCTCGCCGGTGATGAAACCTATTACGGCTGGCTGCTCTATCAGCAGGCAAATTTCAGGGTGGGCAGCTTCGGTCTTAAAGGCCGCTTCACCCTGTTCCATACGGATGACTACGATGCCGCAATCTATACCTATGAAGACGATCTTCCGCTCGTATTCAACAGCACGGCGTTCAGCGGCCGGGGAAAAGCCCTCTTTCTGGTTGCATCCTGGGATGTTTCCAGAAACCTGAAACTGGCCGGCAAGTTTGAAACCACATGGTACGATGACAGGGATGTCTACAGCAGCGGCGCTGACGAGCGGGACACCAGCGCTCCCGGCTCATTCCATCTGGGATGTTCGCTGAGGTTCTGAGTGTTTTTCCGCTCAGTGACCCGATGCGGCCCGGTCGAGGCGGTCCCTGATAGCCCGGCCGATCCCTTCTTCGGGAGGCAGTTCGCAGTAAATGACGGCGATGCGGCGCGAGTCGCAGAGACGGAAGAAGTCGAACAGCATTCTGGCGTATTCATCCGGCGTACGGCAGATCCTCGAGAGCGACAATCCTCCGGCTTCGGGTACGGACAGCCCGATGTATGCGGCGCGCACTCCGGGCGGAGTGGTAACGGGCTCACGGGATCCGCAGAGCACGACACGTGCGGCGGGTGCGTAGTGGGGGTATTTCAGCCCGGGACTTCTGGGGGTTTCATCTGTCAGCAGGCAGTCGCTTGTTTCGAGTGCGCCGACGACGCTCCGAAGTTCTTCCATGCTGACCGCGCCGGTTCTCAGAAGCCGGGGGGTGGGGCCCGAACAGTCCACAATGGTCGATTCCAGACCGATAGCGCTCGGCTCTCCCCTGAAGATGCAGTCGATTTTCCCGTCGAGATCCTCCAGCACCGCTCTCCAGCTCGTTGAACTCGGCTTTCCGGAGAGGTTTGCCGACGGTGCGGCTACCGGGCACCTGCAGTGCTGCAGAAACGAGTGTGCATCCGGATTGGAAGGGCAGCGGACTCCTACCGTATCCAGACCTGCCGTGACCGAATCCGGAACGTTACTGTTTTTTTTCAGGACGATGGTCAGCGGTCCCGGAAAAAAACGGCGAATGAGTTTTTCGGCGTCGCTGCCGATATGGTCGGCAACCTTCAGGACATCTTCGGGGCGGGCGACATGGACAATCAGCGGATTGTCCGGGGGCCGTCCCTTTGCAAGAAATATGCGCAGAACAGCTTCGGGGTGGCATATTGCCGCGCCGAGTCCGTAAACGGTTTCCGTCGGAAACGCCACGATACCCCCATCGTTGATGAAGCGCGCGGCTTTTTCAGGAGAATCGGTGACCATGGTCTGCATGAACGTGATGCGATGCGGCGACTACCTGCAGAAAGCCAGAAGCGCCAGCTGTTCGGGGAAAAATATGCTGTAACAGAGCAGGCCGGAACAGGCGCTGAAGAGCGGAATGGTGAGGTTGTCGTCAACTTTGAACCTGCCGACATGCATGTCGAAGGCCTCCGTTCCGGTTGCCGTCATGGCCATGACAAGGCCGACCTGCAGATTGAGGTTCGGCACAACCGCTACGATGAGAAGCGCGGTCAGGAGAAAAGCCGCGCTGCCTTCCAGGCTCTTGTGCCCGAAACGGTGTTTTCCGAATGCTTTTCCGACAAGCGCGGCAGCGGTATCGGCCAGCGCGACCATCGAGAATGCAGCAATTGCAATGATCTTCGGGAAAAAAAACACCAGAAGCAGTGCTGAAAGAGTGATGCAGGTTGCCCCGTTCATCTGCTTGTGTGTTTTTTCGAGTTCGTGCTGCCGGAGCATCGATCCGAAAGTGCGGTGATACCATTCCGACACCGGTTCCGATATGTTTTTCAGCATGTCAACGAGAAAAAATCCGCTAAAGAGCGGCACCAGAAGGAGGAGCGCAAGATCACGGCTGATATGGCAGTAGATCAGGGCAATGGAGATCGAAGAGATATGGATTGCCTTGCGCGCCAGTTCCGCACGAAAGTCGAGTTTGTCGGCCTGTCCGGTTCCGTATTGTTTTCTGTTCTGGTTTTCAGTCACGGTGCCTGCTGTGGTTCGATCATGTTTTTTTGCCGGCCGATACGCTCTCCGGCATGATTCCCATATGACAATGCATGCGGAATATACATTGAAAAGGCGTATGACGAAAACGGAGCGGTCGGGGGCATGCCTGCTTCACGGTTGAGCACAACCGCGGCATCTTTTCCGTCTCGTCACCCGGCCCCCCGGTTTTGTTTCGAAAGCTGCCCCTGGCCATGGGATCTCGTTGGTTCCCGGGCTTTTCCGGGGCTCGCTGCGGCTTCCGGAGGCTTCGATGCGGCGGTATATCCCTATTCTCCGGGAGGTTTTATTTTCCTCACCAAAACATGTACTTTACAGCTGCTTTTTCAACCTTATTGAGCTTTTGCTGTATGGCTTCTGATGCACTTCGGGTTGCTGCCGTCGATCTCGGCACCAACTCCTTTCACATGATTATTGTCGAGGAGAATCGTGAAAAGGGTATTGTAGAGATCGACCGGGTGAAGGATATGATCTGTATCGGCAGGGGCAGCATTTCAACGAAAATGCTCAGTGAGGAAGCCATGCAGGCAGGCATCACGGCTCTGAAAAACTTTCTCGTGCTTGCCTTTCAGCATGGCGTAGCGCCGGAGCATGTGCTTGCTTTCGCAACCAGCGCCATCCGGGAGGCCCGGAACCAGTCCGAGTTTATCCGCAGGGTTAAAGAGGAGACCGGTTTGAAGGTCAAGGTGATATCGGGAAGGGAGGAAGCCGAGTTCATCTACTACGGAGTCAGAAATGCGGTGAAGCTTGGAACCGTCAGTGACCTGATTTTCGATATCGGAGGGGGTTCGGTAGAGTTCGTGATTGCCGACCGTTCCGGCGTAAAGCTTCTTGAAAGCCGCAAGATCGGAGTCGCAAGAATGTTCGAGCGGTTTGTCACCGCCGATCCGGTACCGGAGTACGACATCAAGCTGCTGGAGCAGTTTTTCGCCGCCGAGATGGTTTCAGCCGCCGACAAGGCTGCGGAGCTGGGTGTGAAGCGGGGGATTGCCTCTTCGGGTACTGCCGGGAACATCGCCCGGATGATCCGCTCTCTGCAGGGGGAGGATATCGAGGCCTCCCTGAACAACAGCGGATTTACCCGAAGGGAGTTCAACCGGCTTTACAAAACGGTGCTTCCGCTTCGTTCGCCCGAACGGCGCAAGCTGACCGGTCTCGACGAGAAAAGGGTTGACCTGATTGTGCCGGGGCTTATTCTTTTCGATACCGTTTTCAGGACGTTCGGCCTCGAAGAGATCGTCATATCCGATTCCGCGCTGCGTGAAGGCATGGTGCTTCACTATCTGCAGCAGAAACATGACAAGCCGGGGAAACATCCCGGCCGGGATATACGCCGGGAGAGCGTCTATGAACTCGGCTTCCGGTGCAACTGGAACCGGCAGCATTCGGAGCAGGTCGCCAGACTCTGTCATCAGCTTTTCGACCAGCTTTCGGATCTCCACTGTCTTGATCTCCGTTATCGGGAACTGCTCGAATATGCGGCCCTTCTGCACAATATCGGCACCTTCATTTCCATTTCCTCGCATCACAAGCACAGCCAGTATATTATCATGAACGGCGATCTTCGCGGTTTTTCCCCCTCTGAAACCGGTATTATCGGTAATGTGGCGCGTTATCACCGGAAGTCGCCCCCCTCTGAAAAACATACCCAGTACAGCCAGCTCAAGCCGGGGGACCGCAAGGCTGTCGATGTGCTTTCCGGTATTCTCCGTCTGGCCAACGGGCTTGAGCGCGGCCACCGGCAGAACATTCAGTCGATCGAGATCTCGTTCGACGAGAAGACGATTACGGCAGGCCTGCACAGCCGACTCGAGCCGGATATCGAAATATGGGCGGCGGATCTTCTCAAGTCATGGCTTGAAACGGTTCTGCAGCGCGATATCGTGTTTGAGCCTCTTCAGGCATGAGCAGGAGTGGTTTCGGGATGTACAGTGAAGATTTTCTCATCTCAAGACCCGGCACGCTCTGGTTTGAAACGGCAGGTACAGGATCTGCAGGCGGTGACGGGCTGCTTTTTTCCGATCCTCTGGAGGCGCTGACACTCGATACGCTCTCCGGCCTGCATGATTTTTTTTCGGCGCTTGAAGACCGGCTTCGCAAGGGGTTTTTTCTTGCCGGATGGCTGAGCTATGAAGCCGGCTGCGGATTTGAATCGCAGTTGCGGCGTACGTCCCGATTCGCTTCAACTGCCGGTCCGCTCGCATGGTTCGGGGTATACCGGGAACCGCTGCGTTTTACCGGTGATGAAGTGGAGATCTTTCTTTCCCGTCAGAGGTCACGGGAACCTTTCGCTCTCGGTGCGCTTTCTTTCGATCTTCCGGCTTCCCGCTATCGTGCCGCTATCGATACCATAAGGGAACGGATAGCCGCCGGTGATGTCTATCAGGTCAATTTTACCGGCAGGTACCGCTTTTCGTTCAGCGGCTCCCCGCTGGCGCTTTTCGAAACGCTTCGCAGGAGTCAGCCCGCCGCCTACAGCGCGATGCTCAATACCGGTGACCGGATGGTGCTGTCCGTCTCTCCGGAGCTTTTTTTTCGATGCCGGGACGGGATGATCGAAACCATGCCCATGAAGGGCACGGCTTCCAGAGGGGCGAGTCCGGAGGAGGATGCCGCCCTGAAGCAGGGACTCAGGGAGTGCGGGAAAAACCGGGCGGAAAATCTCATGATCGTCGATCTCCTGCGCAACGATCTCGGAAGGATATGCAAGCCTGGTTCCGTCGAGACCTCCGACCTGTTCGCCGTGGAATGCTACCCCACCCTCTACCAGATGGTTTCGACGGTGCGCGGAAAACTCAGGTGCGATGCCGGGCTTTATGATATTTTCCGGGCGCTCTTTCCGTCCGGCTCGGTTACCGGAGCGCCGAAAATAAAGGCGATGGAACTGATCGGAGAACTGGAGACGGCCCCCCGAGGGATCTATACCGGAACGATGGGCTTCATCGAGCCCTGTCGCGATATGGTATTCAATGTCGCAATCCGTACCGTCGAACTTGCGGGAGACAGGGGCGTTTACGGTTCCGGCAGCGGTATCGTATGGGATTCCGATCCTTCGGAGGAGTACCGGGAGTGCATGCTCAAGGCCCGGATTCTCGACGATGCGGCCAAGGGGCCTCCCGGGCTTTTCGAAACCATGCTCTGGGCCGGCAGGTATCTCTGGCTCGATGAGCATCTTGAGCGGATGCGGAGGTCTGCTGCTGCGTTTGGTATCCCTTTCGATGAAGAGGGGGCGCGAATGGTGCTGGAATCCCTCGAAGACGAGCTTGCGGCGGGAGGCGGACGTTTCAGGGTCCGCATCGGGCTTTCCTCGAAGGGACAGCTCGCTCTCGAACATGAACCGTTCGAAATGGTTCCTGCGAGTGCTCCGGTCAGGCTCTGTCTTGCCGGAGAGCGCATCTTTTCGACCGACCGGTATCGCCGGCATAAAACCACGTCGAGAACGTTATATGACCGGTTTTTCAGGCTTGCGGCGCTCCGTGGTTTTGACGAGGTGCTCTTTCTCAACGAGCGGGACGAAGTTGCCGAAGCCGCAATCAGCAATGTGATTGTCCGGAAAGGATCCTGCTATTACACGCCTCCGGCTGCTTCAGGCATTCTCGACGGCATATTCCGGAGCTATTTTCTGCATACCCGGATCAACTGCCGTGAAAAAGTGCTTTTTCACGGTGATCTTCTCGCCGCCGATGCAATCCATGTCTGCAATTCGCTCAGAGGTTTGCGCCGTGCAGTTTTCGACGGAACGGTAATTACAGGTAACGGTTGATAAGAAAACGGAATAGGCGTATATTGCCGTAAAGCTGTGCCGTCCTTCTATCATTTTACCGCCTACCATCATGCGAGATCATACGCCCGACTTTAAAATGCATGAGCTTTCCGACGCCAGTAAAGCTCTTATCCGCCAGACCGTGCAGCAGCTTCTCGAAAAGCTTGCGGCGGACGGTAAACTGGTGGGGGATTCGCTTCTGGAATTCTGGGTTGAGGTTCCCGGTCTGCAGCATTCCAGGGGGACGTTTCGCGGCGGTTTTCACATGCCGGACAGCTTTATCTACATCACGGACTATTTCCTTTCCGGGGAAGCGGCCCTCAAACCCCTTCCGGCCTATACCGGCGATCCCGCCAGGGTTTGGGAAGACCTGTTCGACGAGCTTTTCTACCAGATCGAAATCTTTACCTCTCCCGTTTCGGACCCCAGGGGAATAACGCTTGAGCTCTGGGCGGGAAACCGGCAGCGGCCTGAAGGAGAGTGGATTTATGCCGTGGACCGGAAGATCGAACTCGCGTAGCGGGTTACGTCTGGGTTCTGCTCTCTATTAATAGGGATGCCCTTCAGCTTTTTTCGGGCCAGTCGCAGATATCCCTGAGCACGCAGCGCGCACACTCCGGCTTTTTCGCCTTGCAGGTGTAGCGTCCGTGCAGCAGCAGATAGTGGTGAAAATCGATGACCCACGCTTCGGGAATGATGGCGATCAGTCCGGCTTCGGTCTCTTCCGGTTTGGAGGTTTTTACCAGGCCGAGGCGGTTCGATACCCGGTGCACATGCGTATCGACCGGCATGACCGGACGGCGGAATGCGTTGCTCAGCACGACGTTGGCGGTTTTTCTTCCTACCCCCGGCAGGCTTTCCAGAGCATCTCTCGATTCGGGAACTTCGCCGTTGTACTCATCTGCCAGTTTCCGGCTGACGGCAAGGATGTTTTTCGCCTTGTTGTTGAAATAGTTGATCGAGCGGACAAGAGTTGTGACGGATTCCAGATCCAGCAGGCTCATGCTCGCGGCATCGGGAGCTATCCTGAAAAGCTCTCCGGTGATTTTATTGACCTGTTTGTCGGTTGCCTGTGCGGCAAGGATGGTGGCGATGAGCAGCTGAAAGGGAGATGCGTAAACCAGTTCGCTTTTCGGTTCGGGATAAAGCGTGCCGAGCGTTTCCCTGATGAAGCTGACTTTTTCCGGTGCGGTCGTTCTCGATGGCATTCAGTCAAGATTTTCGGTTTGCAGGAGTTGTCTTGAAGGGAGAATCACGGCTGTGAGTCTGCCGAGCAGGGGATTATTGTGGTAGACGCATCCGGTGTCGATGGCGATAAGGCGTTCCAGCAGCAGCGGTTTCGGAACCGGGGTATGGGCGCAGACCAAGGTTTTTTCCCAGGGATAACGTTTGCTTTCCAGGAAGGATGTTCTCATATGGAGCCGCTGCCAGCAGAACTCCTCGGGTTTGTAGTACCGGAGATTGTCCCTGACGGAGAGTTCCGGATCGAGTCCTCCGTGGGTGAAGAAATAGTTTTCCGTTTCGATGTAAAAACGGCCGTTTCTCAGAAAATCGAGATGCTCTTCGGGAAAATCGAGCCCCCTGCTGCTCGCATACGAACGGAGCGTAGCCTGACCGCCGTTGTAGAACCAGGTTACGGGATCACGGTTTTCAAGATACTGCAGGTACATCACCTCGTGGTTTCCCTTGATGAAAAAACAGGCGAACCGTTTCTGCAGTTCAAGCAGAAAGTCGATCACCTCCCTGGAGCGGGGGCCCCGGTCGATATAATCGCCAAGGAAAACAAGCTGATCGTCGCTCTGAAGCTCGAGCTGTTCGAGAAGGTGCTGCAGGGAGAACAGACACCCGTGGATATCACCGACTGCGATGATCCTGCAGTTTTCCGAGAGTGTATGTTCCATCTCCCGTCCTGGTGAGAAAATTATTTGTCCGGTTCGGTTTTCTGCAGTTTTACCGTCGAGTGATCGATCAGTCCTCTTCCGTTTTTATGGATTTTTCCCTGGGTTTTCAGTTCGTTGAATATCGCGTCGAGAATGCCGTTGACGAATTTGCTGCTTTTATCGGTGCTGCTGAATTTTTTTGCAATCTCGATGGCTTCATTGATGGAAACTTTAGGGGGAATATCCTCGCAGTAGAGAATCTCTGCAAGCGCCATTCTGAGGATGTTCTTGTCGATAATGGCAATACGGCTCATGTCCCAGTTGAACGTATGATTTGAAATATAACGGTCGATTTCACTCATATGTTCCTTGATGCTGCCGATGAGGATGTTGAAAAATTTCATGGCATTGGCATCGTCAAGAATTTCCCTGGTCAGAAGCCATCCTGCTGCGGAGTCAATATCGGTATCACGGAGTTCAATGGTGTAGAGCGCCTGTAATATTTTTTCCCTGATCTGTCGTCGGTAGGTCTTCATAAAAGAGCGGTGTGTTGATTTTATGGGTTGAGAATAGAATGGATAACGCTCTGTGTCCGGGTTAAGTTTTCAAGCAGGCATCCGGGAGTGTTTTTATGCAGCTCATCCATAGGCACGTTTCCTGTAGCTACTGCAATGGAGTGGGCCTGCAGCGCTCTGGCACAGGTAATGTCGTGAACGGTATCGCCGATGATGACGATATCTTTTCCGGAGAACTTTTTTCCGGTCATCCGGAATGCCCGTTCCACGGCAATCGGGGGAAGGTCGTTACGGTGGAAGGCGTCGTCGGCAAAAGCGCCGAACGGGAAGTAGTGGTCTATTCCGGGCAGCTTGAGTTTATGTCGTCCGGATGCCTCGAAATTACCGGTAAGGAGACCGAGCAGGAGATCGGTACGCCCGGCAAGCGCGTCGAGAAGTTTGCGTACGCCGGCCATCAGGGTGACATCCGACGGGCGGGTTTCCTGGCGGAAGCGCCTGATATAGGACTCTTTGGCCGCATCGAATTTTTCCGCTATCCGGTGCTTTTCGAGGCCGGTCTCGGCGAGCACCTCATAAATGATGGATCCATCCATCCTGCCGGAAAAATCATGGGTGGCGGCGCTCCCCTCTGTCCCGTAGACCTCCCTGAGGGCATCGATGAGGATCCGCCGGTTGATACTGCTCATGCTGAGCAGCGTTCCGTCTATATCAAATAACACCAGTTTTCTCAGCATAAAAGGATCCGGCAGCCTCAATGGCTTGATTTTTCAAGCCTGACGGGAATCAGTTTCGATACACCCTCTTCTTCCATGGTTACGCCGTAGAGCGCCTGACAGGACGCCATGGATTTCTTGTTGTGCGTAACAATAATAAATTGAGTGTTATTCTCAAATTTTTTCAAGAGTTTAATGAAACGGCCCACGTTTGCGTCGTCGAGAGGAGCGTCCACTTCGTCGAGAATGCAGAAGGGGCTGGGCTTGACAAGATAGATGGCGAAGAGGAGTGAAAGGGCTGTCAGGGCCTTCTCGCCTCCGCTGAGCTGTTCGATGGAGAGCGGTTTTTTGCCTCTCGGTTTCGCTACGATTTCAATATGCGCTTCAAGCGGATCTTCGGCGCTGCTGCAGAGAAGATCAACCTCGTCTTCGGGGTCGAACAGCTCATGGAAAATGGCGATGAAGTTCTTTCTCACCGCGTTGTAGGTCTCCCTGAACTTCAGGAGAGCAGTTTTGTTGATCTCCTCGATGGTGTTGCGCAGCAGGGTTTCGGCAGAGAGCAGGTCCTCTTTCTGGGCAAGCAGAAAATCAAGCCGCTCTTTTTCCGATTCATACTCTTCAAGCGCCAGTTCGTTGACCGCTCCGAACTGCTCACGCTGCCGCAGCAGGAACGCCAGCCGGTTTTCCGCCGAGGCCCTGTTGAAATCTGCAGGGAGCTTCTCCGGTTCAACGATCTCCAGTTCACAATCATGCCGGACGCGGATCGAGGTCATGAGATGATCGAGCAGCTGTTCCGCCCTCGACTGCTCTCCCTGCAGTTCCGAAACCAGTTCCCGGCTGATGTCGTGTTTTCTTCGCAGCTCCCGTACGGCTGTACGGGCATCGTGATTTCCCGCCTGCAGCTCCCGACAGACGGTCTCAAGCTCCATGAGCGAGGTCTGTTCTCCGGCTGCGGCGACAAGCGTTTTTTCCAGTTCGGCCTTCAGTAAGGAAACGGCATGCTCCGTATCGCGGATTTTCGTCGAGGCATCGGCACTCTCCCGTTCCAGCTTCCGGATATCATCATGTACTGCCCGAAGGGTCTGAAGTGTCGCATTGATGCTGAAAAGCAGCTTTTCCAGCTCAAGCTGTGCATCCCGGTGCAGACTCTGGCGCGACTGGACATCGTGACTGAGCCTGTGGTAGCGGCTTTCGAGCTTTGTCAGCTCTTCCTGGGAGTGCAGAATGGTTTGCTGGAAGTGGAGCACCCTCTCTTCAAGGGTTTCGATTTCAGGGACGAGCGCGGAGGCGTTCAGGTCGAGCTGCTGCTCTTGCAGGGTAATTTCCATAATCTCCTGTTCGGCACGGCTGATGCTCTCCCGTCGGGAGTTTTCTTCAGCTTCAATGCGGGCGAGATCTTTTTCCAGCACATTGAGCGCCTGCTGCTGCGGCACGCTCTGAACCTGTTTCAGCCTGGTCGCAAGGGTATCGAGTTCCTGGCGGAGCTGAAGAAGCCGGGCTTCCGCATGAGTGCATGTTTTCGCTATGGCAGCCTCTTTTTTCGC
Organism: Chlorobium sp.; assembly: GCF_049593655.1. Lineage (NCBI taxonomy): Bacteria > Pseudomonadati > Chlorobiota > Chlorobiia > Chlorobiales > Chlorobiaceae > Chlorobium > Chlorobium sp. The sequence goes on along the minus strand of NZ_JBAWHG010000052.1, from coordinate 20,173 downwards.
CAGCAGGTCTCGTTCGGCTTTTTTGCCGAGCCGGAGCCCTTCACTGTTGTGGGCGCTTCCGCCGTAAAGCACCCCTTTGCCGTTGAATTTTTCCCCTTCCGGAGTAACGAAGACCGATTCCGGATGGAGGCGGGAAAGCGTTTCGGCAGTTTCAAGGGTATCGACCATATAGTGCCCGCCGAGCAGCAGATTCATGGCCGGAGAGAGATTCTCGGGAAAACTCAGGAGGCTGATGAGGCTTTTTGCATTGTCGGGCGCGACGGTTCCGTTTCCGCGACTCTCCCGGATCAGTTCAAGCACCAGAAAATGCAGTTTTCCCTTTTTCGACTGCAGCAGCTGTTCCATCGATTGTTTCGCTTCGGCAAGAGAGTGTGATACATAATAGCCGAGAGCTTCTCCAAGGGCGGCATGAACGGCTTTCCGGTGCAGCGGGTCCAGCGCGATGAGATCGGAGAGGCATCCCGGTGTCGAGCCGGGAGCTTTCATGTTTTCAAGGAAAGCGATGCCCTGGGGCAGTCCCTCGAAATTGTCGAGCACGGCATTGCAGAGCGCTATCTGGTTGCCGATGTTTTCACGCTGTGCCTTCAGGGAGAGCAGCTCATCCCTCTGCAATTCGATAGCCGTCCGGCACTCCTCCGTTTTTTGCTGCAGCAGCTGTTCTTCCTGCCGAGCCTCTTCTATCCGTGACTTCTGCAGGACGATTTTCTTTTCGGTTGCCTGTCGTGCCTCACGGATATCTTCTATCTGCCGGATTGTCGCTGCTTTTGTTTTTTCCGCTCTTTCAAGAGAGGAACGGAGGTGTTCCCTGCGGCTTTCACAACTGTTTTTTTCAAGGACGAATTTTCCGAGCGCTTTTTCCGTTTCAGCCATTTCCCGCCTTTTTTCGGCAATTGCGGATCGCTGCGCCTGCAGTTCGGCGTTAAGGCTGTCCTGTTCCAGAGCGAGATTCCTGTACTCCTCCAGCTTCGCCCTGGATACCTCTTCAAGCGGATTTTTCCGGTCGGTCAGTTCGGTGTTCCGCTTTTCAAGCATGAGAATTTTCTGCTGTTTTTCCTGCAGAGCCGATCGGATGCTGCCAAGAGCAGCCGTCAGGTTTTTTTTCTGTTCCTCCTGCTGCAGCACTTTTTTTTCGAGGTCGTGAATCATCGTACTGCGCCCGTTGAGCTGCTTCTGGGCCGTCGAAAGCTCCTCCTCGCGGCGCAACTGCAGCAGTTCGGCCTCCTGCAGCACACTGTCGTGGCCCGCTATCGACGCGGCCAGTCCGTGGCAGATCTCCTCCTCCCTTTCGATCCGTTTTTTCAGCGGCTCGAGTTTTTCGAGCTCTTCATGCAGGGTAATGCCGGCAAGCTGCAGATCCATCGCCCTGATATCCTGTTTCAGTTCCCGGAGTTTTTCGGCTTTTTTGACCTGCAGTTTCAGGTTCCGTACCTTTTTTTCCACTTCGGCAATGACATCATCGACTCTCGAAAGGTCCCTCGACGCGCTTTCGAGCTGTTTGAAGGTCTGTTTTCTCCGCTGCTTGTACCTGGTTATGCCGGCGGCTTCCTCGAAAAGCTTGAGGCGTTCCTCGCTTTTGTTGCTGATGATCTCTTCGATCATCTTCAGCTCGATCACCGAATAGGCGTCGCTGCCCATGCCGGTATCGGTGAACAGATCGAGAATATCCTTGAGCCGGCAGGGTACCTGGTTGAGCAGGTAGTCGCTGTCTCCATTCCGGTAGAGCCGGCGGGTGACGGTTACTTCGGTATATTCGGTCGGCAGGACGTTGCGGGTGTTCTCGATGGTGATGGAGACTTCGGTAAGGCTGAGCGGCTTCAGGTTTTTCGAGCCGTTGAAAATGATGTTTTCCATTTTTGCCGAGCGAAGCAGGGAGGTGCGCTGTTCACCGAGTACCCATCGAATGGCGTCCACCACGTTGGTTTTGCCGCAGCCGTTCGGTCCGACAATTGCCGTAAGCCCTTTGTCGAAAGAGATTCTTACCCTGTGGGCGAAGCTCTTGAACCCGAAAAGCTCGATTTTTGAAAGGTACATGAAGGGGCGTTTTTGTCGATCCTGTTTCAGCCGGAAATCAGAAAAGTAATAAAATAAGGGGTACCCGAAAAATACGGAACAGTGGCTGCTATGCCATGGCGTTTTTCATGGCGCTGACCACAGCGGCGGCGTGAACCGCCGATCGGATGTCATGCGCACGGATGATGGAAGCTCCGTTCATGAGCGCTATGGTCTGTGCTGCAGCGGTGGCGTCGTACCGTTCTGCCGGCGGGAGATCGCTTTCCCCCTGTTTCTTTACGGCGTGGCCGAGAAATGATTTTCTCGAAACCCCGGCCAGCAGCGGACGTCGGAGTTCCAGCAGTGCGCGGAGATTGCCGAGAAGCCTGAAATTCTCCTCGACGCTTTTGCCGAAGCCGAAGCCCGGATCGATGACGATATTGTCGATGCCCGCATCTTCCGCCAAGGCGACGGCTTTCTGCAGAAAGGCCATGACCCTTCGGTTGATCTCTTCGGATGCGGACAGGGTTTCGGTGCTCCATTTCATTGCCTGAGGCGTGAGCGGAGCGTGCATGAGCACTGCGGCGGCCCGGTATCTGCGGCAGACGGAGGGGAGTGCCCTGTCGAAGGTGAACCCTGAGATGTCGTTGACGATCTGCGCTCCCTCACCGAGGGCGGCATCGGCCACCTCCGCCTTGTAGGTGTCTATGGAGATCAGTACATCCGATTTTTTGCGCAGGAGTGAAATAAAGGGAGCGGTTCGGCGGATCTCCTCCGCGGCTGAAATTTTCGCCGATCCCGGCCTGCTCGACTCTCCGCCGACATCGATGATGACGGCGCCCTCCCCGACCATCGAGAGGGCGTAATTCACAGCCCGGTCAAGGTCGGTTTTTTTGTCGGCGAGCTGAAACATGCCTCCGTCCGAGAACGAGTCGGGAGTAAGGTTGACGATGCCCATGACTGCCGGATTCCGCCGCAGGTCGAGCTCGCAGCCGGAGCAGTCGAGCAGGTAATGTTCCGGATTCTCTTTCATCAGGTGATGCCGAACGGTACCGGTGTGAACGAGAGAAAAAAGACGGCGACAGCCAGCCATCCGGTTGCGGTTCTTTTTGTGTCGAGCGGATGGTCGTAGCCTGTCGGGGGATGGCCGATGCGGATGAAGCGCACAAGAATCAGAAACCAGAACATCCACCCCGGCCAGGACCAGTGCAATACCGAATCCGGAATATGGAGCTTCACGCCCGGCAGAAAAAGGGGCGAGATCAGTTCGAGAAATGCCGGGAGTGCAAGCAGGAAAATAAAGCCCATAAAGAGCCTTGCCGTCTGCAGCTGACCCTTTCGGCCGAACATGGCGTAGATGATGTGCCCGCCGTCGAGCTGGCCTACCGGCAGCAGGTTCAGGGCCGTTACAAATGATCCGAGCCACCCGGCGAACAGGAACGGATAGTGGTACATTTCGGTCATCGGCGGCAGATTCTTCGGATGGATCAGCCATTCCAGGATGATCCAGAGCAGGTTTCTGCCGAGAAAAAGAGTGCCCTCAGGGGGTGATCCGCCAATGACTCCCGTTGTGAGGTATTCGGGGTGGATCGAATAGATGTACCCTTCCGGGGGCAGGTTGAGAAATCCGTAAACCAGCAGGGCAAGGCAGACGGCAAAGCCGGAGAGGGGCCCCGCGGCGCCGGTATCGAACAGCGCCCTTGTATCGGGGATCCGCTCCCGGATTCTGATGACCGCACCCATGGTGCCGAGGTTCAGGAGAAAGGGCAGCGGCGGAACGGGAATGAAGTAGGGCAGGCTTGCCCCTATCCGGTGCCGGAGTGCGGCAAAGAAATGCCCGAACTCATGGACGCCGAGGAAAAGCAGCAGGGATGCGGAATATGCGGCGCCGTGTCTCAGATCGGAGACCACGGTGGCGGCGCTGTCGAGCCGCACGGGATGTCCGGTCCAGAACGCACCGGCCCAGAGGGTGCATACTACGGTGGCGAGGAACAAAACGATATGGAGGAGATGGTTCTGATCGGCAAGGATAGCTTTTCTTGAATGCACGGAAAGACTCATGAAAATTGGGTAAACAGGATTGATTCTTTTGTAAGGTATATGCTTTCGATAGAAAAACCAATCGGCATGCCTTTGCTGCGGGGGTGCCTGGGGGGCGCGGACGCCGCAAAGGCACCCCCGCAGCCCCGGTCAGGCGGGTTCAGGGTGTTGAAAAAAGAGGAGTGTTCAGTCCTTTTCGCCTTTTTCTTTCTTTTTTTCTCCGAAGGTCGCCACCAGACCGCGCACCAGTTCCTCTTTTTCGGTGGCGTCGAGTTTTGCTTCAGGGTGAGCCGGCAGATAGAAAAATGGGGGCATCTTTCCTTCCCTGACCTCTCCGGCAGCTTCGTCCCCTTCGTTTTTCCCTTCGCGTCCCCATTCGGAAACATTGAACTTTTTCCGGCCTATGGAGACATCGATCTGGGCCAGCCAGGATGCGGGCGCGATGCTGCTGTACCATGGCCAGGTTGTTTCATTGGAGTGGCAGTCCTTGCAGGCGCGGAAAAACAGCTCTCTTGTTCTCGGCGAATCCCATGCGGGTTCATTGGCAACCGGCGGATTCTGGTGATCCCTTCCGTAGGGAACGAGCTGGATTGCAGCAAGGACGATGAGTGCCGTACCGGCGAGTTTTCCGATGTTCATTGGTTGTGGTCTCCTCTGGATGGTTGTTGTGAACTGTCTGAATGCCGCTCTGGACGGCTTCGGATATTTCAGCGCAGGCGCTCTCCGGCCAATGGTTTGCCGCCGTCGAACCGGATGCTCAGCACACTCATCGGCCAGGAGCAGCCGACTGCGTGACGTCCGGCTCCCGCCGCACTTTCGGCAATAAGGTGAAGCTCCGGTTCCGAGTAGAACCTCCTTGCCGATGTGATACTGTCCTGTGCGAATGCGCCTATCCGCTGAAGGCCCGCCACAAGAGGCATGCCGAGGCCGAGCAGGAGGTCGCGGTAACCGTCGATTCCTACAAAAGCGGAAGCGTTGCGTTCTTTCGCTTTTGCGATTATCACGGCCAGCTGGCCGGGAGTGAAATGGTGCAGACTCTGGGAGATGAGCACGATATCGTAAGGTTCGCTATCCGGATCCTCCATGGTGAAGGCGTTCAGTGTCCTGAAGGTTACCGGAAGCTTTTTTTCGGCGGCACGGCGCTTTCCCTCCTCCATGTACCGGGGGACAATGTCCGATCCCGTTACCGAGAGCGGAATGCCTTGCCTTTGTGCCTCGGATGCGAGCGCAAGTGCAAGCCCTCCCGACCCGCTTGCCAGTTCCAGCAGTCTCGGTGTCCGCCGTTTCCTTGCGGCGATATCGCCGATCAGCGGGAACAGAAGGGACGCATACCGGTAGTAGAGACCCATGGCGTCGTTCTGCCGGTCGAGAGCTTTGACCAGCTCCAGTTTTTCGCTTTCAGGGAGCTTGCCGTCGTCCATGATTTCCGGTTCATCGGTACGCAGGGTCCTTTCGAGCAGCTCGCCCAGGAGAAACCCTGCTCCGAGCTCTTCGGAAACGGCAAGCCGTTCGGCAAGAAATTGCCGCATCAGCCTGTCGGTCGCCTCTTCGAGCTCCTGCGTGTTTTTCCACCGGGGCGGAAACAGATTCCGTGAACGGAGGTTGTCAAGTGCTTTATAGCCGGCGGTTCTGAGCTGCAGCATGGTATCAGGAGAATCCGGTTGAGAGTTGGTCTCGTTCAGGAAGGGTCTGCTTTCAATATACGAAGGGATCGGTTAACCGGAAAAAAAGGGTGTTTTCGCCTCAGGCGTCGGATAGCGGAGGGTCCGGTCCAAAAAAAAGAAACAGCTTTCCTGACGGGGAATTATTAAAAAAGATTTTTGTTTTCAATTAACTGATACTAAATTGGTATCAATTAAAAAAAACCATGAAAGTACTCACAAAAAATACCGACTACGCCATCAGGGCCCTGCTTTCGCTTGGCGCGGGAAAGGGCGATTACCGTTCGGCAAGGGCCATTGCGCTGGAACAGGATATTCCCTACCAGTTTCTTCGCCGTCTGCTTCAGGAGATGATCCGTCACGGTCTCGTTCTGTCGAAAGAGGGCGCGGGCGGGGGGTTCATGCTTGCAAAAGCGCCGGACGATATCCGGGTCAGGGAGCTGATCGAGATATTCCAGGGCAGGGTGCAGGTCTCGGAGTGCATGTTCCGCAAGCAGATATGCGCAAACCGGGCACGCTGCGTGCTGCGCCATGAGATCCTCCGTATCGAGCAGGTGGTCGAGAGGGAGTTCGACAACATCACGATAGGCAAGCTGCTGCGGGATCTTGAGGCCGCCAACGCACTGAACGCTCACGGATGCATTCCGGCCGCCGCTGCGGCAGGGGAGGATGGATCGCTTGCAGGGGATGGGAAGGATATGAAACACGAAACAAAAGGGGTTACACAAGCATGAAACGTCAGATCATCACCATAGATGAAAAAAAGTGCACGGGTTGCGGGGACTGTATACCGGGATGCCCGGAGGGCGCACTGCAGCTGATCGACGGCAAGGCGCGACTCGTCAGCGACCTTTTCTGCGACGGGCTCGGCGCCTGCATCGGCCACTGCCCGACCGGGGCCATGCGCATCGAAGAGCGGGAGGCGGAGCCGTACGACGAGAAGAGGGTGATGCAGGAGAGCATCGTCAGGGGCGGGCCGAACGTGATCGCAGCCCATCTGCGGCACCTGCGCGACCATGGCGCACACGACTACCTGCAGGATGCGCTCGACTATCTCGAAGCGGCAGGCATTCCGAACCCGCTCGAGCTTGTCGGCCAGGAGGCTGCGGCACCGTGTCATCAGGCGGAACCCGCTCCGCCGGCCCACGCTCATCACGGCGGAGGCTGCCCCGGGAGCCGGACGATGGATTTCCGTTCCGCCAACGGGCATGCTGCTTCAGCGACGCCTGCAGCCCGCGGGGCTGCAATATCCAGCGAGCTGCGTCAGTGGCCGGTGCAGCTGCATCTTGTCTCCCCGCTGGCTCCCTACTACGAGGGTTCCGATCTGCTGCTCGCCGCCGACTGCACGGCCTTCGCCGCGGGTGATTTCCACCGCTCGCTGCTTCGCGGCAGGACGCTCGCCGTCGCATGCCCGAAGCTCGACAGCGGCATGGACGTCTATGTGGAGAAGCTGGCCGCCATGATCGACATGGCGCGCATCAACACCATTACCGTGGCAATCATGGAGGTTCCCTGCTGCGGAGGGCTCATGTCGATCGTTTCCGAAGCGCTGCAGCGCGCAAAGCGCAAGGTTCCGGTCAAGAAGATCGTTATCGGCGTACAGGGCGATACCCTCAGCGAGGAGTGGATGTGAAATGCTGAAAGACGCGCTTGGAGGGTATCGCGGCACCGCCGAGGAGATCACGAAGGTTATCGCCCGGCATCCGGAACATGCCGAAGGGTGGTACGACCGTGCCAACGCGAAGAGCAGTACCGGGGACTTCAGGGGTGCAGTGGCGGACTACACCATGGCGCTGAAGCTCGGGCTGCGGTTCCGCGAGGCGGTGACGGCTTACGGCAACCGGGCAATCGCACGGGCCGAACTGGGAGAGATCGATGGCGCCATCGAGGATTGCAGTGCGATCATCGATCGTCGTCCGAACAACAAACGCCTGCTCTATACGGCGTTCATGCAAAGGGCTTTACTGAAAGAGAAAAAAGGGGACAGCGAGGGTGCGGCGGGGGATAGAAAGATTGCCGTTCTGGTGGGACCCCGTATTTAAAAAACCGGCGCCTCTAAAAAATGTCATGAGCGATCTTAGTGCGAGGCGGACGGAGCGCAGAAACCGGAGTGTACACGCAGTACATGAGGATTTCGAGCACCGACCAACGCAGTAATCGGGATTCGTAACAAATACAGAGGGATGCCCAACAACACAACGGAGGATCTAATGGGAATGTATTGCGATCAATGCCAGGAGAGCGTCAGGGGAACCGGCTGTACGGCAAGAGGCGTGTGCGGCAAGGACGAGTTGACCGCCCGGCTGCAGGATGTGCTGGTGTACGCCGCCGAAGGGCTCGCGCTCTGTGCTGAAGGACTTGACGGTCAGATTCCTGCGGAGTACGGCCGCCTGATCAGCGAGTCGCTTTTCGTGACGGTCACCAACACCAACTTCGACGACGAGGCCATCGTCCGGCAGATATGCACCACGCTCGACAGGCGCGACGAGCTGAAGGGTTCGCTCAGGGAGGTGCTTTCACACGACGCCGCCCTTTGGAACGGGCGCACGAGGGAGGAGCTCCTCGATAAATCCGTGGCGTGCGGTATCGAATCGCTCAGCGGGAACGAGGATCTCCGTTCGCTGAAAAGCCTGGTGCTCTACGGTCTCAAGGGGCTTGCGGCATACACCGACCATGCGGCGGTGCTCGGTTACGAAGATCAGGAGATCTACGATTTCTATGTGAAGGGGCTTGCATCGCTGCTTAAACCGCTCGGCGCCGACGAGCTGACCGCTCTGGTGCTCGAAACCGGAGGCGTCGCAGTGAAAGCCATGGCGCTGCTGGACAAGGCCAACACCGAAACCTACGGCAACCCTGAAATCACCACGGTCAGGACCGGCGTCGGCACGAATCCCGGCATTCTCATCTCCGGCCACGACCTGCGCGACATGGAAGACCTGCTCAAGCAGACCGAGGGAACCGGCGTGGACGTCTACACCCACTGCGAGATGCTTCCGGCACACTACTATCCGGCTTTCAAGAAGTACAGGCATTTCGTCGGCAACTACGGCAACTCATGGTGGGCGCAGGACCGCGAGTTCGAGTCGTTCAACGGTCCGATTCTCATGACCACCAACTGCATCGTGCCGGTGAGGGAGTCGTACCGCAACAGGATGTACACCACAGGCATGGCGGGTTACGCCGGTCTGAAACATATCGGCGCGCGTCCCGAAGGCGGCAGCAAGGACTTTTCCATGCTGGTCGAACAGGCAAAAGGGTGCCCTGCGCCGAAAGAGATCGAGAACGGCGAGATCGTGGGTGGTTTCGCGCACAACCAGGTGCTTGCGCTTGCCGACAAGGTTGTCGATGCCGTCAAATCGGGAGCCGTCAAGCGGTTCGTGGTGATGGCCGGATGCGACGGACGCCACAACTCGCGCCAGTACTATACCGACGTGGCGGGAGCGCTGCCCGACAACACGATCATCCTGACGGCCGGTTGCGCGAAGTACCGCTACAACAAGCTGCAGCTCGGCGATATCGGAGGCATTCCGCGCGTGCTCGACGCCGGCCAGTGCAACGACAGCTACTCGCTTGCCGTGATCGCCCTCAAGCTCAAGGAGGTGTTCGGTCTGGAGGACATCAACGACCTGCCGATCTCCTTCGACATCGCATGGTACGAGCAGAAGGCCGTTACCGTGCTGCTTGCGCTGCTCTATCTCGGCGTGAAAGGCATCCGTCTCGGACCGACGCTTCCCGAGTTCCTCACGCCCAACGTGGCTGCGGTGCTTGTCGAGAAATTCGGCATCAAGGGTATCGGAACGGTTGAGGAGGATGTGGACGCGATGATGGCTGGCGTTTGATGTTGCCCATGTTTTTCATCATACCCAGTTCAACGGCGGGCTTCGGCCCGCCGTTTTTGTTTATTCGGTATTATACTTGTTGGGGGATGGTATTCTCGATTCTGAGGCCTGCAATAAGTAAGTAGTCTTTTAAACGAACGGAACACATTTGCCTCGGCTCATTATCTCAACCGGCCGAGCATGGCCGCCGTTATCCGTTTGTAGGAAAATGCTCCGGGGTATCTATATTGCTGTTGTAGAGCACGCCGTGCTCTGGTTGCCTGTTCGGGACCCGAATCCTGTAACAAATGGCAGGCCTCCAATGATACATACCTTCAGAACTGTTTTTGCCGTGCTGCTGCTGGCGCTGGAACTTGCCGGGTGTACCGCATCCTATCAGGCTGTGCAGCAGCGTCCGATTCTTTCGCTGTTGTACGCGACCGACCGGGCCAGGTCCGGAAGCAGCGAACCGGGGGAGTTTTACAATTCGGATCACGCTCCGCTGCAGTATGGTACCTGCACTGTCTCGGTGCCGCAAAAGCATCAGATAGCCGAGCTTGAAACGCCGGTGCTGCGCATGCATCCGGAACGTCATTTTGAACTTCTTTCGATCGATACCCTCGACCAGCAGGTTTTTTTCGATAAAGTGGGGCTCTTCATGCAGCGGACCGGCAGCCGGAAAACTGCTCTGGTATTTGTTCACGGTTTCAACATAAGCTTCGAGGCCGCCGCCCTGCGCATGGCCCAGATGACCTCCGATCTCGATTTCAGAGGCACACCGCTGGTCTACAGCTGGCCGTCGGACGCCTCGCTCGGTTCATATCGCAAGGACGAACGGAGCGTTGTCGAAACCGAAGGCAATCTGTACCGTTTTCTTTCCGGTATAGCCGAGCGCTCCGGCAAGGCAGGCATCTATCTGCTTGCCCACAGCATGGGAACCCGTGCCCTGACCTCGGCTTTCATCATGCTTGCCAAAGAGCGCCCCGAACTGCTTTCCCGTTTCGCGGCCATCGTGCTTGCTGCGCCGGATATCAATGCGGAACGCTTCAGACGGGAACTGGCGCCATCCCTGGCAGGCAACGGAGTGCCGGTAACGCTCTACGCTTCGCGTTCGGACAATGCGCTCATGATCTCCGAAAATGTCAACGGCAATCCGAGGGCAGGTGAAGTGACGGATATTCCGCTTATCGTGCCCGGCATTGAAACCATCGACGCCACCGATGTCGACAGCGATCTTCTCGGGCACGCCTATTACAACCGTTCCAGAACGGTGCTTTCGGACATGTTTTATATCATCAGCAGGGGGCTTCCCGCCTCGGAGCGTTTTTCTCTCCAGCCGGTCGATACCCCGGAGGGGCGGTACTGGAGGTTCCGTAAATAGCCTCATTGCGGCAAGACTGGCTTTTCGGGTGGAAATCGGCGGAAATGCCTTACATTCTCCAATGCCTGTCAACGATTCCACGCTTGAGGGAACCCTGCGAAGGGTTTTCGGTTTTTCCGGTTTCCGCGCGAACCAGAAAGAGATCATTCTTGCTCTCATGTCGGGGCAGGACGCCTTTGCCGTCATGCCGACCGGAGGGGGCAAATCGCTCTGCTACCAGCTCCCTTCCGTGATGATGCCGGGAACCTGCCTGGTGGTCAGTCCGCTCATCGCCCTGATGAAAGACCAGGTGGACGGGGCGCGCTCCAACGGCATCAGGGCTGCGTATCTGAACAGCTCCCTGGACGAGGCTGAGCGCCGGAATGTCATGCAGCAGCTGCTCTCCAACTCCCTCGATCTGCTCTATATCGCGCCGGAGCGGTTTGCGCTCGACCATTTTCAGGAGATGCTCAGAAGGGTGCAGATCAGTCTTGCCGTCGTCGACGAAGCCCACTGCATCTCCGAGTGGGGGCACGATTTCCGGCCCGATTATCTGTCGCTTTCGGCTCTCGTGACGCTGTTGCCGGAAGTCCCTGTTGCCGCGTTTACCGCGACGGCGACGCACCGGGTAGTGCAGGATATCCGGAACCGGCTTCGCCTCCGCACTCCCTATACCGTCAGGGCCTCCTTCGACCGCCCCAATCTCTACTATGAAGTTGTTTTCAAGGACAATGCCGACGCCCAGCTTGTTTCGCTGCTCCGGCAGAACCCCGGACGCTCGGGCATCATCTACCGCACGAGCCGGAAAAGTGTGAACGATACGGCCGCGATGCTGCAGTCGAAGGGGTTCAGGGTGCTGCCCTACCATGCAGGACTCTCCGATGAAGATCGCAGGAAAAACCAGGACGCGTTTATCCGCGACGAGATCGACGTGATCGTCGCCACCATCGCTTTCGGAATGGGGATCGACAAGCCCGATATCCGGTTCGTGATCCATGCCGACCTGCCGAAAAGCATCGAGAACTACTATCAGGAGACCGGGCGCGCTGGCCGCGACGGCGAAAAGGCTCACTGTACCCTGCTTTTCTCACAGGCCGATATCCACGGCGTGCGTTTTTACATCGACGCTATCGCCGGAGAGCAGGAACGCGCCAGGGCGCTCGCCTCGCTTTCCGAAATTTCGGCCTTTGCCTCTTCTCCGGTTTGCCGGCGCAAAACCCTGCTCGGCCATTTCGGGGAAACCTTTCCGCACGAGAACTGCGGCTCCTGCGATATCTGCTGCCAGCCGAGGGACACGGTGGACTGTTCGCGGGAGGCGCAGATGCTGCTGTCGGCGATTGTAAGGACCGAAGAGCGGTTCGGGGCGTCGCACATCGTCGATATCGTAACCGGCAGTCGAAACAGGAAAATCCTTGAGCTGGGGCACGACCGCCTGAAAACCTGGGGTGTGGGAAAGGAGCGAAGCAAAAAATTCTGGCGGCAGCTCATCGATGAACTGCTCGTGCGCCGGATTGTAGCCCGAAGTGAAGGGCTCTATCCCGTGCTTGTGCTTCTGCCGAAAGCCGTCGCTATCCTTCGGAAGGAGGAGGCCGTCCATATGAGCACGCCCAGGGAATCTCCCGTGGCTGCAAAAACGAAGGGGAGCCCGTCGGATGTCGCCCGCCCGGAACTGTTCGGGCTGCTTCGCGCATTGCGCCGCGAGATTGCCGAAGAAATGAACATTCCTCCCTATGTGGTTTTTTCCGACCGTTCGCTCGGCGAGATGGCTCAGGGTATGCCGCAAAGTGATGAAGAGCTGCTGGCCGTTTCAGGAGTTGGGGAGGTCAAGCTTCGCCGTTACGGGAGGCGTTTTCTCGACCTGATAGAGCGGTACAGGAACAGTTCCGGAGGCGGCGAAGCATTCGGGGCATCCGGTCCGGCGGCGGATGAAGGGTAATGGCGAGAGCTGCTGACGGCAGCCTTCCGGCCGTTACCCTTCGGTGTGCAACGTGCGTTACTTCTGGGTCTCGGGATTTCCTGCGCGGTTCATCTCCTCTGCAAGATTGACCTCTTTGACACTGTAGCCTGCAGGGATATCGAATTTCGAGGAGGGCACGGGGGCGTTTTCCTCGATTTTCGAGGCGATGACGGTGATGCCGCCCATCTGGCTCTTCATCACGATGTTCTTGTACATGACGCCGTATACCCTTGCCTCCGGCTGCTCCTTGTTGAGCGCCACGGAATATTTCTTGCCGGTTACGCCGGCGATCTCTTCGGTTCCCTCCTCACGGTAATCGAAGTTCTTTTTCAGCTCTTCTACATCGAGCGTCTTTCCCATCATGAGCGCCATTTCGCGCATCTCTTTCATATCGGTTTTTGTCGCCTCCCTGCTTGTCTCGTCCTTCCCGTTGACGGTTTTTTTGATCTCGTAGGAAATGCTGTAATCCCCGTCGGTGATCTCCATTTTGTGCTCGAAGGATTTCATGCCCATGATATCGGATTCCAGAACCGTCTCCCTGGCTTCCCGGCGTCCGTAGTCATCGAAATAGAGCGTCTCGCTGCTTTTTACCCCCATCATGCTGACCGGTTCGTAATGGACTATGCCGGATTTTACCTCGTAACGTTTCTGCATCGAACCAGACGATGCTGCGGCCGGAGAGCCGGACCCGGCGGAATCGTTTTTTGAACATCCGGTAAAAAGAGCGAGAGCTGAAAGCAGGACAACTCCTGCCGTCTTTTTCGTGAAATGGTTCATTATGGGCTTGGTTTAGATATCGTGTTTATTTTTAGGAATTTGCAGTATCTGTCGATGGGTTTTCCGCTGGAATATAGTTCTCAGGGTCAAAAAAAATAAAAAAATAAGGCAATGTTGTTCTTTTGGCGTAAAACCTTGCGGCGGCGCATCAGTTGAGGCGCCCCGATTTTCCTGTCTGCGCTGCCGCAGAACCGCCGGATTTTTTTTGTGCGGCAGGATGCCGCGACAGGGTTCGGTTATTTTATGCCTTCGAGTACTTTGGGGCTGACGCCGTGCTGGCGCTCGAATTCGGCGAGCTGACTGCGCAGGTGGTTCCTGAAGGCAAGGCTGGTGACCAGGTTTATCAGCTTTTTCGGGTTGTACCAGGTTCGGGCGGCGATGTGGCGCCAGGAGTAGATGCCGGTATAGCTTTTGAGCACCTTGTACTGGAAGAGCAGGGGATCGTATCGGTCTGATTTGATGACCAGGTGCAGGGCGTTGTATTTTTCCCAGTCCTCGTCGGTGATGAGACCCTTGTTTTTGTAATCCCAGTACATCTGGGTGCCGGGGTACGGGGTGATGATCTGGAATATCGGCATGAAGATATGGTTCTTCGTCACGAAACCGACAAGTTCGTCGATATCCTCGAAGGTATCGATGGCCGGATTCATGAGGAAGTTTCCCTGGATGTTCAGGCCGGCTTTGCGGCAGTCATCGATGATTTTGGAATATTTTTCCGCCGAGTTGACATGGCCCTTGTTGTAGGCTTCAAGGGTGCTCTGTTTGATCGATTCAAGTCCGGCCAGCACGAAATTGCAGCCGGCGTCAACCAGCTTTTTGACGGTTTCGGGATCTTCAAGGAAGTTCACGCTCAGAAAAACGCTGAACGTTATATCGCACTCCTTGAGCAGATCGAGCGATTCCCAAAGCTTTTTCTTGTTGATGCCGAGATTTTCATCGGTCAGCATGAACCAGGGTTTCGATGACCGGCCGCTTTCCCTGAAGAAATACTTTTTTGCGGCTTCCACCTGCTGCCTGAGCAGTTCGGGCTTCTGCGAGCGGTACTGTTTTCCCGTGAAGTTCGGCGTTACGCAGAACGAACAGTTGAAAGGGCAGCCGCGGGTGAGGTAGATGGGGATGGATTTCGTGCCGTCAACCTTTCCCCTTTTGGATACTTTTGCGATACGCGCATAGTCGATCGGGGTGATCTCCTTGACCGGCGGAAAATCCTTCGAGTTGTAGAGCGGTTTCAGGTTGCCGGCGGCCACATCGTCGAGCACGGTTGTCCAGAGGTTGTCGGCTTCTCCGACGACGATGCTGTCCGCATGTTTTGCGGCTTCTTCGGAATTGAAGGAGATATGCAGGCCGCCCAGCACGACTTTTTTGCCGTGAACCCTGAAGGTATCGGCAATTTCATAGGCCCTGGTGGCTTCGAGCGTCCGGGACGTGATGCCTACAAGATCGTAGTCCCCGTCGTAGTTGATCGGATCGTGAAAGTGTTCGTCAACGAGTTCTATCTCATGCTGCTGCGGCGTCAGGCTTACCAGAACAGCCAGAGCCATATGGAAGAGCGGCTTCTGGTTGCTGTCGTCATCCATTTTGCCCTGAGGTGAAATAAGGAGGATTTTCAGGGCTCTTGTCGCTTCAGGTTTCAGCATGTACATCCGGTGGAACGAGCAAAATTGAAAAAAACTCACGGAAGAAAGCGTGCTTTCTCTTCTCAAGAAAGGTCAAGAACAGTTTAAACTGTAAAATAGGCCATTTTTCCGGAAAAAAAAGACATCCCGGAAGCTCTTGCCCTGGATACGGTCCGAATACAGCGCCGTTTCCTGTGTTCAGGCCGAGCTTGCGGCTTTTTCTCTCCCCTGCATTTTACTATATTCCCTGCTTTATGTTCCCTGGCGCGCCGGCGGGAAAGCCGGGTGTCGGTACAACAGTTTTTTCAGTCAAGCGCAGCAGTTTCTTTATGCCTCGTTATACTCCCGAACAGCTTGCCAAACGGAATGCGTCGATCTGGACCGATATCCAGATTATTCTCGCTCCGATCCAGTTTCTTGTTTTCGTGACCGGCGTGTCCGTCACGGTGCTCTACCTGAATGGCCTTTTCATTTCGAATTTTTACTGGGTGAGCGTGGCGATTCTTTTCAAGACCCTCTTTTTCGCCCTGCTGTTCATTACCGGAATGTTTTTCGAAAAGGAAATTTTCAACAAGTGGGTCTATTCGAAAGAGTTTCTGTGGGAGGATATCGGCAGTACGGTGGCGGCGGCGTTCCATCTGCTTTATTTTGTCATGGCCTATCTCGGTTATTCCGATGATGTTCTGGTCTGGGAAGCCTTTCTGGCCTATTTCACCTATATCATCAATGCGCTTCAGTATCTGGTGCGCATTATCCTGGAAAAGCTCAATGAACGGAAACTCCGGATCGAAGGAAAGATCTGAGGCGAATTTTCCGGTTTGGGGGAGATTATGGAAAATCATATGAAATACAGTTTTACAAAGCTCTGGAACATAACTTTCCTTTTTGTCGGGCCGTTCTGGTTCGTTCTGGCATGGATGATATGGACTTCCGGCCAGCTTCAGACGTTCAGCGACAGGATGATCTACCTCGGGGTGGTTATTCCCGGCTTTCTCATCATCTATTTTTCGGGTTTTTTTATCGAAGGGTGGCATAAAAAGAAGCAGGAGAGGGCCTCCCGGAAATAAGCGGCACGAATATGGCTTACGGGATTCTCATTATTTTTCAACACGCCGGAAACCGGTACAAGAAGCAGTATTTCTCATGCAAAACCTCTGGAACGATGCCGATCTTCAGCGCTCCGTAAGCGGGCAGCGCAGCGCCAACGATATTCCTGTCGAACTTGCCGAACTGGTCTACGCCTCCCGTCTGCTCGGCAGCGAGAGCTCGCTGGTGATGCACGGAGGGGGCAACACCTCGGTAAAATGCGAGCTGCACGATATCATCGGCAACAGGGTCAATGTTATTTTCATCAAGGGGAGCGGCGTCGATCTGGCGGGTCTGGATGCGCACGATTTCACTCCGGTGCGGATCGACCCCCTGCAGAAGCTGCAGCATCTCTATGCTACCGGCGGGCGCAGCAGCGAGGAGGACATACAGCGGTTCTCCACGAGGGAGTTCAAGCACTTTCTCTACCTGAACCTGTTCTACCTGACCGACCACATGGTGAACAACTCGCTTTCACCCTCGATCGAAACCCTGCTTCACGCGTTTCTGCCCCACCGGTTCATTTTCCATACGCACTCCACGGCGCTTCTGACGCTCAGCAACCAGCCCGACGGCGAGAGTCTCTGCCGGGAGGTGCTCGGAGAATCGTTCGGCATGGTGCCCTATATCAAACCGGGTCTCGGGCTCGCCCGTTCAGCCGCTGCGGCCTACGAATCGGCTTCCTCCATCAGGGGACTGGTACTGCAGAAGCACGGGCTCGTCACCTTTGCCGATACTCCGGATGAGGCGTACCACTGCATGATCGAAAGCGCAAACCGTCTTGAAGCGCGCATAGCCCGCGCCGGCAGAAAGGTGTTTCCTTCGGTTCCGCTTCCCGTAGGGATCGCATCCATCGAGGATGTTGCGCCGGTGATCAGAGGGGCGGTTGTCGAAGAGATAACGCCAGGGAGCCGCGATTACCGTCAGTTCGTGCTCGAATTCCGTACTTCACCCGATATTCTTGCCTATGTCAACAGCGACTCTCTTTCCGATGTAAGCCAGAGGGGCGCCATGACTCCGGACTTCATTATCCGGACCAAAAACCGGCCGCTGGTCGTTCCTGCACCCGATGCCCTTGACCTCGACGGCTTCAAGGCGGCGGTTCATGAAGCGGTGGAGCGCTATGCCGGGGAGTACAGGGCCTATTTCCAGCGCCAGCAGCAGGCTTCGGGAATCGAGGTTACCATGCTCGATCCCATGCCGAGGGTTGTGCTGGTGCCCGGTCTCGGTCTGTTCGGCCTGGGTCGTACTGCCCGGGCGGCGTCGGTCAACGCCGATATCGCCGAAAGCACGGCATCGGCAATTCTCGACGCTGAATCGGTCGGACGTTTCGAGTCGATCAGCGAACGGGAGGTTTTCGATATCGAGTACTGGGAGATGGAGCAGGCCAAGATGACGAAGGTCCGTCACGACGTGTTTGCCGGCAAGGTTGCCCTGGTGACGGGAGCTGCAAGCGGCATCGGACTGGCGACGGCAAGGGCGTTCCGTCAGCGGGGCGCCGAACTGGTCATCCTCGACCTGAATCCTGACGCTCTCGGGCGTGCGGCCGAAGAGCTGGGCGGAGGAGTGCTTCCGATAGCCTGCGACGTTACCGACCGTGCTGCCGTCAGGAGGGCTTTCGACGAAGTGTGTCGCCGTTACGGAGGTCTGGATATCGTGGTCTCCAATGTCGGGGTCGCCCTGCAGGGCCGCATAGGCGACGTTCCTGACGAGGTGCTTCGCCGGAGCTTCGAACTCAACTTTTTTTCGCATCAGACCATTGCCCAGGAGGCGGTCAGGATCATGAGACTGCAGGGAACAGGGGGAGTTCTGCTTTTCAACGTTTCCAAGCAGGCGGTCAATCCCGGTCCCGATTTCGGACCGTACGGCCTGCCCAAGGCTGCGACGATGTTTCTCGTGCGCCAGTATGCGCTCGATCACGGCCGCGACGGCATCAGGGCTAACGGCATCAATGCCGACAGGATCCGCACCGGCCTTCTGACCGACGAAATGATCAAAATCCGTTCGACAGCACGGGGGCTGAGCGAGCGGGAGTATATGGCCGGCAATCTTCTGCAGGTAGAGGTTACCGCCGAGGATGTCGCCGAGGCATTCGTGCATCAGGCGCTCGAAACGAAAACGACCGGCTCGATCGTCACGGTTGACGGAGGCAACATTGCCGCCGCGCTCCGCTGACACGGAAGTTCCTGAAAAACAGATTGTTACAATCAAACTTTAACCGAAAGAGGAGAAGACCACCATGGCTGAATACGACAAGGACAAGCAGGCAAAGGAGTATTACACCGATGTTCCTGTTGAAAAACACGGCTTTTTTCTCAAGGGGGCGCACTCGCTTGACTGGGGCATGAAAAACCGCCTGTCGAGGATATTCAGGCCCGATACGGGAAGGACGGTCATGTTCGCCATCGACCACGGCTATTTTCAGGGGCCGACCACCGGTCTTGAGCGTCCCGACGTCAACATCGTACCGCTCATGCCGCATGCCGATGCCATCATGCTCACCAGAGGCATTCTGCGCACGACGGTTCCTCCTTCACTCACCAAGGCGGTCGTCATGCGCTGCAGCGGCGGCCCGAGCATTCTCAAGGAGCTCTCCGACGAGGAGCTGGCCGTGGATATCGAGGACGCCATCCGCATGAACGTGGCGGCAATCACCCTGCAGATTTTCATCGGCGGCGAGTTCGAAACCCGTTCCATCCACAACATGACCAGGCTGATCGATATGGGTCTGCGTTACGGCATCCCGACCATGGCGGTCACCGCCGTCGGCAAGGATATGGTGCGTGACGCCAAATACTTCAGGCTTGCATGCCGGATTGCGGCCGAACTCGGGGCGCAGATCGTAAAAACCTACTATGTACCCGAAGATTTCGAAACGGTTGTGGCTTCCTGCCCGGTGCCGATCGTGATGGCCGGCGGCAAGAAGATCTCCGAACTCGAGGCGCTCACCATGTCCTACCAGGCAATCCAGGAAGGCGCGGCCGGTGTGGATATGGGCCGCAACATTTTCCAGAGCGACGCTCCGCTCGCCATGATGAAAACGGTCGGGAAGGTCGTTCATGAGAACATGACGCCCTCCGAAGCGTACGAGTATTTCCAGAGCATCAGGGCGGAAGGGTGATCGAACCCGGACGGGCATAACATCAATAACTGACTTTCCAATCTGGAACCCGGTGCGTTTCATCTGCGCACCGGGGCCATGAGCACAACGTTTATTCTATGAACACTGAGGATATCAAGGGTTTTTTTGCCTCACCCGAACAGCTCGATATGGCTGATTACCTCACGCTTGACTACTATCTGGAGTGCGTGGGCGATATCGAGACAGCGCTGGCTCACTTCTGCAGTGAACAGTCCACGGCCCAGTGGAAGCGTGTCGATCTCGATGAGGATTTCAGACCGCTTTATGCTGCCAAGGTTATCCGGCTCACCATCGAAGGCGAACTGCCCGAACTCAGTTATCCGGTCAAGCACTCCGAAACCGGCCCCATTCACGCATGCCGGGTCACCATCGCGCATCCGCACCGCAATTTCGGGCCGAAGCTGCCCAATCTTCTCAGTGCGGTTTGCGGCGAGGGCGCTTTTTTCACTCCCGGCGTTCCTGTCGTCAAACTGCTCGACATAACCTTTCCCGAGCCCTATCTCAACGCGTTCGACGGTCCGAAATTCGGTATCGAAGGCATTCGCGATCTTCTGCAGGCATACGACCGTCCGATCTTTTTCGGGGTTGTCAAACCCAATATCGGCCTGAAGCCTGCATGTTTCGCCGAAATTGCCTACCAGAGCTGGCTTGGCGGCCTCGATATCGCCAAGGACGACGAGATGCTGGCCGATGTGGACTGGTCGACGCTCGAAGAGCGTTCCCGGGA